>JAWXBP010000035.1 GCA_034440135.1 Planctomycetia bacterium | reverse complement strand
GTCACTGACGCTGCGCCAGCCTTGTGGCGACGCAATCGATCAATTGTCAGCCAGAGATGTTGGTGACGCGCGAACGAACAACGAAATGCGGCGAGCGGAGCATCGATTGATCGGCTGGGCCTGATCGATCTGACATGTGTGGCATCTGCGGAATCGTTGATTTTTCCGGGCGCGCGACTGGCGCCGACGCCGACCGCTCCGTGCGCGCGATGATGGACCGCATGGCGCGTCGCGGGCCGGACGACAGCGGACAATGGCGCAGTCCGCGTGGCGACGTGCGGCTCGGCTTTCGTCGGTTGGCGATCCTGGACCTCACCGCGGCGGGCCATCAGCCCATGCTCGCGCAGGACGGCCGCTCCGTGATCGTCTTCAATGGTGAGATTTATAACTACCTGGAGTTGCGCGCCGAGCTGGAAGCGCTGGGCGTCGTCTTTCGCTCGACATCTGATACCGAAGTGCTGCTCGAGGCGCTGTCGCGTTGGGGCGTCGATGCGCTGCCAAAACTGAACGGTATGTTCGCCTTCGGCTGGTATCGGCTCGACAACCGGACATTGCTCCTGGCCCGTGACCACGCGGGCATCAAGCCGTTGTATTATTTCGCGCCGTCGAATGGCGACGAATTCTGCTTCGCTTCGCAATTCGATTGCTTGTTCGATGCTCCGGCGGGCGGACCGTCTGAGGTGTGCCCCAAGGCGTTACACTTGTATTTGCGCCTGCACCATTTGCCGGCGCCCTACGGCCTCTACCGCGATACGCATCAATTGGCGCCTGGTTGCTATTTGGAAGTCAGCGAGACAGGCGCCCTGCGACATGGCGTCTGGTGGCGGTTGCCTGACGCGGGAGAGCCGTTGCTCAGCGCAGGCGAGGCCGACGAGGCCGTGGCCTGCGCGTTGGATCGCGTGCTGCGAAGGCAACGTCAGTCCGACGTGCCGCTGGGCACATTTCTCTCCGGCGGAATCGATTCCCCCTTAGTCACAGCTGTGCTCCATCGCCTGGCGCCGGGAGAACTGAAATCGTTTACGATTGGCAATCCCGGATGGAATCAAGACGAAACCGACGATGCATCCGCGTATGCCCGACATTTACAGGTGCAGCATTTTGTGCGGCCGATGTCGGGCCACGATGCGTTGCGACTGATCGAACAGGTGGCGGCGGCGCAGCATGAACCGTTCGCAGATTTTTCCATCTTGCCGACGCTGTTTGTCAGCGAGTTGGCGCGCGAGCAAGTGACGGTGGCGCTGAGCGGCGACGGAGGCGACGAATTGTTCTTCGGTTACGAGCGCCCGTTGTCGTTGATGCGCAGCCAGGGAGCGTTTCGCTGGCCGCGAGCGGTGCGGCGCGCGATGTATTTGGCCGGTCGACTGGGCGTGGGGCGACGCCGGTCGGACGTGATCATGGCCGACACCGCGGGCGACTATTACTTCGAAGTGAACTCGCGCCTCAAATCTCGGGATCTGCGACAGCTTGCTCCGGATCTACATGACTTGCCGGATGACTTCGAGATTTATCGCTCTGGCAAAATCTGGCGCGCGGACGACTTGGCGCAGTTCTCGCGAAAAGCGGAATTCTACGGCCAGTTGCAGCGGTGCCTGAAAAAGATGGATATGGCGTCGATGCACCATAGCCTGGAGGTGCGCGTGCCGCTGCTCGATCGCGAGCTGATCGAAGTGGCGTTGCGCATCCCGCCAGCGGAGCATCTCGCCGGAGGCTTGCGTAAGGCAATGCTCGTGCGGTCGCTCGGTCGACACGTACCGCAGAACCTGCTGACGCGCACCAAGCGGGGCTTCGCGGTTCCGCTCGGGGAATGGTTGCGAAACGAACTACGCGAAATGGTGGAAGGCGCCCTGTTCAACCAATCGTCGCCGTTCGATCCGTACATCAGTCAACCAAAACTGCGACAATATTGGAACGAACATCTCAGCGGCCGGCGCGACGCCAAATGGGGCGTCTGGACATTTCTGGGATTGGCTTTGTGGGCGCAACGGCAAACGGAAGTTAAATCCGCTGCCTTTTGCCTGGCATCGTAGATCAAGTGCCGGTTCCAATTCTATTCACGATTCCGAATTTCATCACCGCCGGGTCCGGACGGGCGATGTTGAATATCATCGAACGATTGGATCGCCAGGAATTCACGCCGTCCATTTGCATCCAGCGACGCGGCGGAAAACTGGAAGTAGAAATTGAACGCCAGGGGATTTCACTGCTGGAAGCGCCTTTTACGACCGCTCCGCGCCCGTACACGACGCTGCCGTATCGCTGCTGGAAGCTGGCGCAGACGTTTCGACCGCATGGGTTCAAGTTGTGGCATTCCTTCCACTATTCCGATGATTATACAGAGCCGTTGATCGCCCGCTTCGCTGGTTGCCGGAATTGGATCTACACCAAAAAGAACATGATGTGGCGCGGCCGCGCCTGGAAGGTGCGAACGTACCTGGCCCGGGCCATCGCGGCGCAGAACCAAGACATGCTGCGAGACTTTTTCGCGGCGGATCGCACGCGCCGCAAGGTGAGCCTGGTGCCACGCGGCGTTGATATCGCGAAGTTCTCGGTGAACGGCTCGGCAATGAAGGAGGCCGCTCCTGACGGTCTCGTTACCGTGACCTGCGTCGCCCAACTGGTGCCGCGCAAAGGCCATCCGATGCTCTTGGAAGCGGCCGCCCGCAACTCGCGGATCGTCGTGCAAATCGCCGGCGCGGCAATGGACGAGCAATACACGGAACAGTTGGAGCGACAAGTTCAAGCGTTGGGCATTCCCGATCGCGTTCGCTTCCTCGGGCCGGTTGCGGACGTCGTGTCGTTGCTGCATAACTCGGACATCTTCGCTTTGCCAACCAACGAGCAGGCCGAAGGGTGCCCTGTGGCGCTGCTCGAGGCCATGGCTTGCGGACTGCCGTGCGTCGCCACCGATGTGCCTGGTTCGCGCGACGTGATCGAATCGGGCGTCAATGGATTGTTGACGCCTGCCGGTGATGCCGAGAGATTTGCCCACGCTTTGGATTCCGTCGTCGCGGATCCGGCGCTTCGCGCTACGTTGGGGAGCAACGCGCGCCGCCGCGTGGAAGAGCACTACCATCTGGGCGTCGAAGTGGCGCGGCACGAGGCTATCTACCACAGCCTGCTCGGTGAGCGCGTATGATGGTTTGCGACTTCCTCTTGTCGCAGCGAGCGTTCGCTCCGCCGGCGCTCGCAGGCAACGAGCATCGGGCTGTCCAAACAATGCTGGGCGACGTGAGTCTGCGCACCTGGTCGCGCGACGGCGCCGACTTGGTGGAGCAGGTCCAACGAGATGGCTGGACGTATTGGCTGTTCGGCGAGTTGTTCGGCCAGTATCGTTCGCTGGCCGACGCACTGTCCGCATCGACGGCGCAAGATGAGCTCGGTTGGCCGCCGTTGAACGTGGCCGAACTGAATGGCTCGTTCCTCGTGCTGGCGCGGCAGGAACGCAGCGGCGAATGGCATGCGTGGACCGATCGCTTTGGCACATTGCACGCCTATTGGGGGCGCCGCGCGGGGCAGCCGCTGATCGGCACGCGGTTCAGTGATCTGGCCGCCGGTTCAGGAAGCGACCTCGATTGGCAAGGGATCGTAGGGTTTCTCGGATTCGGCTTCTTTCCTGGCGAACGTACCTATCGCGAAGACGTACGGATCATGCGCCCCGCGTCGCACTATGTATTCGACGCGCAGTTGTGCTACAAGTCCGAGCAGCGCTATTGGAATTGGAGTTACGCGCCGGATCAGCGTCGAACGTACGCCGAGACCGTCGACGCCTTTGCGCAATGCTTCGATCAGGCGGTCGAAGAACGCTATGAGCGCGGCCGCACGGCAATCCCGATTTCGGGCGGATTGGATTCACGCTCCACAGTCGCCTTGGTTCGCGATCAGCCCTGGCGCAAGAACCTGTGGTGCTATACCTACGGATACTCCGATAGCTCGATCGAGTCGACCATCGGTCGTCAGGTCGCCGCCTGCCGGGACCTGCCGTGCGATTCGCTCACGATTCGTCCCTATCTGTTCGAGCAGTGGCGTCAGGTGCTGGCAGGAGTCGAGGGCTTTCAGGACGTCACGCAATGCCGCCAGGCCGCGGTGACGGATGCGATCTCTGCACACGCGGAATTCGTGATGGCGGCGCATTGGGGCGACGTCTGGCTAGATGACATGGGCGTTGCGGAAAAGCTGGCGGCGCCTAACGACGACGAGCTCGCCAAGTTCGCTCACGACAAGATCAAGAAGCGCGGATCCGCCTGGCTGATGAAGCACGTTGCCATAGCGCAAGTTCCCGAGTCAGATCGATCGGAAATGCTGCGCCAATTTGTCCGCGACGAATTTTGCCGGCTGCCCCACATCGAAGACTCGGAATTTCGCGTCAAGGCGTTCAAGACGGATCAATGGTCGTTCCGTTGGACGACAGCAAGTCTGCGGGCGTACCATGCCGGTGCATTTCCGCGCACGCCGTTTTATGACACGCGCTTGGCCGATTTGTTTTGCACCGTGCCAACGCAATTTGTCGCGAATCGCCGGCTGCAGGTGGACTATCTGAAGCGTTGCGCGCCGGACCTGGCCGGCGTTACCTGGCAGCAGCACGGCCGCAACTTGTTCGACTATAAACGTCCGGACGCGTTCCGGCTCGTGAAGCGAGCCTGGAACAAAGCGGCGGCGGTAGCCACGCGTAAGCAAGTGACGCAGCGCAATTGGGAAGTGCAATTCAGCGGCGCGGCAGGCCGCGCCGGCGTCGCCCACTGGCTGCAGCGCCGTGGCCTGCGACTGCATGAGTACGTGGCCCCCGACCACATTGATGCGTTGGTGAGCGACTTCAATTCGCGCCGGCCGGACGGGGCGATCGGATATACCATGTGCATGCTCGTCACACTGTCGATGTGGCTGGAGTCGTATGGCTGAGCCATTACTTCGCATGCTCGTGTACGGCTGCCACAATCCACCGGAAACGTTCTTGGATCGGCTATTCAGTGGGCTGGAAGCGCGCGGCGTGGAAGTCACGTTGGCTTCGACTGGCGCTCCGCGGGCGACGGAGATGAGCCAGCGCAAGCATTGGATCTGGGCGCCCCATGCGGTCGGTGGAAAGGTTACGCAGGGAATCAAACTGGCGGCGGTGGCGTCCGCGGCCGCCCGCCGGAGTTGGTCCGCCACGGCGCGCATGGTGCGCGGCGCCTCCGGCGTAGGTACGGCGGCGGCAGTCGAGTTGCTAAGAGCGCTGCCGCTGGTCGGCCGCACATTTGATGTGGTGTACTTTCCGTGGATCGAAAGCGCAGGCGGCTTGATCCGGCATTTCCCCGCGGAACAGAAGATCATCGTGAGCTGCCGCGGAACGCAGATCAACATCGCTCCGCTCAATCCTCAGCGCCGCCGGTTCCGAGAATCGTTAAAGTCGATCTTCGAGCGGGCCGCTTGCGTGCATTGCGTTTCCGAAAACATTCGGGAAAACGCCGAACGGCTCGGGATGCCGCCACAAATCGCACGGGTCATCCGCCCAGCGGTGGACTCGGCACAGTTTTCTATGCAGGCGCACTGCAAACGCGTCGACGGTTCCGTTTTGAAAATTGTCACCACGGGCAGGATCATCTGGAACAAAGGACTGGAATATTTGGTCCACGCCGTAGCAATATTGCGTGAATCGGGAATCGACGCCCGCCTGGAGATCATCGGCGATGGGCCTGACCGGGATCGCGTGGTGTATTCCGCCCACGACCTGGAAATCGAAGACCACGTCCAGTTCTCGGGCGCATTGCCGCCCACTCAGGTGCGCGATCGCTTACAGCAAGCGGATGTATTTGCGCTCTCCAGCCTAAGCGAGGGCATCTCAAACGCAGTTCTGGAGGCGATGTCGTGCGGGCTCCCGATCGTTACGACCGATTGCGGCGGCATGCGTGAAGCGGTCACCGACGGCGTCGAGGGCTTCGTGACGCCGACGCGCGATCCGCGCGCTATCGCGGCCGCACTATGCAAATTGGCGGCAAGCCACGAGCTGCGCCATTCCATGGGCGCAGCGGCGCGCCTGCGAATCGAGCGTGAATTCACCCTTCCCAGGCAAATCGACGCCTGGATGAACATGCTGTCGGAAGTCGCCGCCGGAAAGTCACACGCTTCCCCGTGAAATCAAGCCCGCCTAAGCTCGCTGCACCGCAACGATCGAGTCGCCCCCCTCGCGTGGCAATGGTGATGCCCGCATTTCCGAAACTCTCGGAGACGTTTCTGGTCAACAAATTCGTCGGCCTATTGCGGCAAGGCGTCGACGCATATGTCGTCTGTGGCAGAAGCGACGAGTCCGAGTGGCGCAACTATCCCCACTTCGCCGAACAAGCTCCACTGCGGCGCCGCATCGTAAGAAGTTGGGCGCACGAGCCGCGCTGGCTGGCGGCGCTGTTGTGGCCGTTTGCCTTGCTGTATACCTTCGTTATGCGCCCGTCCGGTACCGTGCGTTACTTCCGGTTTACGGCCAAGTCGCTCGGCGTTCGCTGCTTGAGTACGTTCTACCTAGACGCCGCCCTCATTCGACTGCAACCGGACATCGTCCATTTTGAGTTCGGTACGCTCGTATTGGGAAGAACACATTTGCGCGACGCGCTGCCCGCGAAACTGGTCGTCAGCTTCCGGGGATTTGACCTCAATTATTCCGGACTGGACGATCCGCAGTACTATCAGCAGGCTTGGCAATCGCTGGCAGGCGTCCATTGTCTGGGCCAGGATCTATGGCGTCGAGCCCAACGCCGCGGCTGCCCGCCGTCGATGCCCCACGTCCTGATCCCGCCGGCAATCGACGTCGAGCGTTTCAGCGGCGAGGAGCGACCGGATCGAGATGTCACGTTCTCGCCCGAGCGTCCGTTTCGGATTCTCTGCGTGGGGCGACTGCATTGGAAAAAAGGGCACGAGTACGCTCTGCTCGCCGTAAGTGAGCTCCGCAAACTGGGCGTGCCGTGCGAACTTCGAGTTGTGGGCGACGGCGAAGCGCTTGAATCGTTGTATCTCGCGATTCATGAATTGGAGTTAGTCGGCGTCGTCACGCTCGTCGGCAGCATGCCGCACGAGCAGGTGCGCCAGGAACTCGACTGGGCGGACGTTTTGTTGCACGCCGCCGTCTCGGAAGGGTTTTGCAACAGCGTGCTCGAAGCCCAAGCCATGGCGAAACCCGTCGTCTGTTCGGATGCGGATGGATTGAGCGAAAACGTCCGCGACGGCGTGACAGGGTTTGTAACGCCGCGCCGCGACATTCACGCGATGGCGGAAAAGCTTGCGCTGTTGGCAGGTAATGCTGAACTGAGGCGGGACATGGGCGCCGCCGGGCGGCAACGCGTACTACGGCAGTATCGATTGGAAGCGCAGATCGACGCGTTCGCGCGTTGGTACGATGAACTTCTCGGCGAATCGAGCGACAACGAGCGGGCTGACGCAGCGACGCTGCGCAGCGAATCCAGTACTCAGGATGCATTGGCTCGTGCCTAGTAACCACTCCCACCCTCCGATCTGGAGATTAGGGAAAAGCCGCAACGGACATGCGCACGAAGGGATCGTTGCGACTTCGACCGAGACTTACGCGGCGCCAAACCCATCGCAGCCTCGCATCGACCTGATTCTATGGGGCGAATGCAAGTTTGCCGAATTTCAGTGGACACTCGGAAAAGTTTATTCCGGTGGCGGCGATTCGGCATCGATGAATCAGTCGTTGCGTGCCGCCGCGGACAACGCCGATGTGGAAGGAGTTCTCTGTTGGTGCGCCGACCAGCGCCCCCCGCTGGAGGAGAGCGTATTACGCGCGTGGCGGCGCCCAGGTGATGTGTGGCATGCCGGCCTGCGCCTTGGGATGGGCGGCTTGCCGGCCAGCATCGACTTTGTACATCCCACGTGGACGTTGAATCGCGATCCCGACGCGCATCTCGAGGCGACCTCCTGGCGAGTATCGCTCCGCGCTTGTCTGCTGCGCTGCGATGTGATCCGGAAACTCGGCGCACTTGACGAACGTTTTGCCTCGCTGGATGCCGCCGCATTGGACTTCGGCCATCGCTGCCTCACGGCGGGCGCGTTTACCAGGCATCTGCCGTGGCTGGTCGACGACAACGCACGTGCGCCATCGCCGTACATCGCGGCCGACGACGCTTTTTTGTTCATCCTGAACCGCTTTGGCGCGAAGTGGACGCGGTGGGCCTTGCTGCGTGCGAGCTTGACCGGCGAACTGAGTCCCGTCGCCGCAGTGCGTCTCTATCGACGATTGCGCGGAATACGTTCCCAGGCGCAACCTGGCGCACTTCACGTGCCGGAGAACTCCGCGCACCTGCGGCGCCCCGACGACGCGCGTGTCTCCGTCATCGTGCCGACGGTCGATCGCTATCCCTATCTGCGAGTATTGCTGAAACAACTACGGACGCAGTCGGTCCCGCCCCACGAAATCATCGTCGTCGATCAAACAGCTGAGGATCGTCGCGAGCCTGGAATGTACGAGGAGTTCGGCGATCTGCCGCTGACCGTTCACTTCCAGGACCGACCGGGACAGTGTTCGTCGCGAAACTGGGCAATCCGAGAGTCCACCGGGGATTTCCTGCTGTTCTTGGACGACGATGACGAAGTGGAAGATTCGTTGATCGCCCGACATCTCACCTCCATCGAACGTTGGAGCGCCGACGTATCGTCGGGCGTGGCGGACGAGGTCGGCGCCGGCCCGCTGCCGGAGAACTTCCGCCAGATTCGCTTGAGCGACGTGTTTCCCACCAACAACTCGATGCTACGGCGCGAAGTCTTGAGAACTTCCGGGCTGTTCGATCTCGCTTACGAGCGAGGCCAGCGCGCGGACGGCGACTTAGGTACGCGCATTTATTTGACCGGCGCCGTCATGGTGCTCAATCCAACCATCAGCGTGCTGCACCATCACGCACCATCGGGCGGCTTGCGCAAACACAAGGCGCGCGTGCAGACGTACGCGGCTAGCCGACAGAGTTTGTGGGTACGGCAATTGCCCAGCGCGACGGAGTTCTACTTGGGAGCACGGTATTTTACGCCACGCCAACGACGCGAGTCAGGCTGGATCCGGGTTCTCGGCACGTTCAGCGTCCGCGGTTCGATCGGGCGTAAAGCGGCGAAGGCCTTCATCAGTGCCGTGAATCTACCGGGCACTTTGCGCGCGTTCCGAAAGCGACGCGACGAGGCCTCGGCAATGTGCCAAAGGTTCCCGGACATCCCAACTTTGCCGGAGCTGCAGGAAACGTTGGAACTCGGCGCGTGACGCAGCGCTTGGCCACGCAGAGAATCGATGTCTTGGAAACGCTTGCAATTTGATGCATCGGATCGGGCGAACAGCGGAGCTCTGCTGCGACCGGCAATTCAGGCGCGCACTTCGTATTGACGAGTGTCCGCCCACAACATGACACGAATACTCATCTGCTCGACGGAATTTCCGCCCGGACCTGGCGGGATCGGCACGCACGCTTGGCAACTGGCCCGGCATCTGACGCGCCTCGATTGGACGGTGCGCGTCGTCACCTGCCAAGACTATGTGAGCGACGCCGAAATCGACGATTGGAACTCCGCGCAGCCGTTCGAGGTGATTCGCTTGCCGTCCGGTCAGCGATTCGTACAGGCATTGTGGTCGCGCACCGATATCTTACGTCGCCAACTCGCCGAGTTTTCGCCCGACTTGATCGTGGCGTCGGGGCTGAAATCGCTTTGGCTCGTGGCGGCGCAAATGGGGCTGGACATTCCGTGGGTCGCGATTGGGCACGGCTCGGAATTCAACCTGCCGCGAGGCTGGAAACGCTGGCTGACGCGCCGCGCCTTGAGTTCGACGCAGCGCGTCGTGTGCGTGAGCGAGTTTACCCGCGAACTGGCGCTGCAGTTGGGCGTCGCTCGCGATGCGACCGAGGTGATCTTGAATGGCGCCGACGATGAAGCGTACTTCGTTACGCCTCCGGCTGAGGGCGATGCTTGTCGGCGACAGTTGGGGGCCGATGTGGAGCAACTGCTGCTGACCGTCGGCCACGTCAGCCTACGCAAGGCGCAGGACCTGGTGATTCGCGCCATGCCGCGCGTTTTGACACAATTCCCCAACGCGCATTATGGGCTCGCGGGGATTCCGACGCTCCGGCCGCAACTCCAAGAGTTGGCCAAATCGTTGGGCGTTGAGGAGCACGTATATTTCCTGGGGCGATTAAGCGCAGCTCAGTTGCGCGCTTGGTTCAACGCTTGCGACGTGTTCGTGCTCACCAGTCGGAATACGGCGAGCGGAGATTGCGAAGGCTTTGGAATCGTGGCGATCGAAGCGGCTTTGTGCGGCAAGCCGGCCGTGGTTTCACGCGGCTCCGGGCTGGCGGAAGCCGTGGTGGACGGCGAAACGGGGTTCACCGTGCCTCAAGAAGATCCCGATGCCACGGCCGATGCGATCATACGGTTGCTGGCTGATCGCGAGTTGCGGAACGCCGCTGGCAAGGCGGCGCTCGATCGCGCGCGCCGTGAATTCACCTGGTCGAGTCGCGTGGCGCAGTACGATCGACTTTTCCGCGACGTAGCCCCGGTGTCACGCGAAGTGCACAACCGATCTCCGATCGACCAGCAGGCGGTGAATAAGTGAGACTGCTGATCGTTTCGCACACGGAGCATTTTCGCACCGCCGACGGTATCGTGGGCTTTGCGCCGACGTTGCGCGAAATCGATCATCTCGCGGCGTTGTTCGACGAAGTCGTGCATATTGCGACTTTAAGAGACGCTGCTGCTCCGCGCGTGGCCGCCCCCTACCGAGCCGAGAACATCCATTTGCGGTTGCTGCCGGCGGCCGGCGGCCGGACGCTGTTCGCGAAACTCGGTTATTTGTTCTTGCTGCCGCGATATGTTTGGACCTTGGTCGTCGAATTGCGCCGCGCGGACGCGGTGCATGTCAGGTGCCCCGCCTTTGTCAGCCTGTTGGCCTTGCTCTGCCTCTGCATGTCGAAGCGGCCTCAACGCCGCTGGCTGAAGTACGCCGGCAATTGGGCCCCCGGCGCCGGCGAGCCGATTTCCTACCGGCTGCAACGCTGGCTGCTGCGCAACGGTTGGGCGGGCGGAGGCGTCACCGTCAATGGCGAATGGCCGGAACTGCCCAGTCATGTTCGCACGTTCTTGAATCCTTGTTTGACAGTCGAAGAATTGACCGAAGGGCGCGCAGCGGCGCAACACAAGTCGCTGACGGGAACCATTCACGTGCTCTTTGTCGGCCGGCTGGAAGAAGAAAAAGGCGCACTGCGATGTATCGAAATTGCCGAAGCGTTGCGAGCGCGCGGGCAGGCAGTGCAACTCGACTTGGTCGGCGACGGCCCTAGTCGCGGAGCGTGTGAAGCGCTCATCGCGGCGTGCGGCAGAACACGCGAGTACCGCCTGCACGGACTGTTGCCTCGCGCGGCGCTGAATTCCCTGTATTCCGCGGCGCACTTGATGCTGCTGCCGTCGTTCAGCGAAGGCTGGCCGAAGGTGCTGAGCGAAGGCATGGCGCACGGCGTCGTGCCGATCGCGGCCGCCGTCGGGTCGATTCCCGGTGAGCTGCGCAGGTTGAATTGCGGCACCGCCGTCGAGGGTAGGCGGGTCGACGCTTATGTCGACGCGCTCAACGCTTACTTCCGTGATCCGGAGCGCTGGCGCCGCGAGTCGCTCGCCGCACAGCGCTCCGCGGAACAATTTGGGTACCTCGCGCATGTCAACAAAGTGGCCGAAGTCTTGCAAATGAGTCACGTCGCATGTGCATCGTAGTGATTGTCGATCCCTTCGATCGGCGTCCCAACTTTCGCAATCAAGCCGATTGCGCAGCGTCGCGTTGCCGTTTCCTTTTTCAAATGCATCAGGCGTCGATGACTTGAGTTCCTGGGGCAATACGCTCGATGCCGGTTCCCAGACCGGGCAATTCGCCCCGCCCATGGTTCGGGGCGCGTCCGCTGCGCCCGTCGCCGCGGCATTCGACTTGCAACGCTATTTGCTGTTGGTCGGCCTGCACGTGCTGTTGGGCTTGATGTGCAAGCAGAGCTCGGCGATTTCGACCATCTATGCCTGGGGCACTTTGTTGGTGGGCGTAAACTGGGCGCGGACTCAGCGGCAGCCCGAGAAGATCGCGGCGTTCGCGGCCTACATCATGGGCGCCGAGGTCCTGTGGCGGATGACCAAGGCCTTCGCTTTCTGGGAGTTCGGCAAGTATGCCGTCGTCCTCATCTTGCTCTTGGGCTGCCAACGCTGGCGGCCCGTTCGCCCGACGCTCGTGTCGACCTGGTACTTCCTACTGCTGTTGCCGTCGTGCATCTTTACCTGGACGGCTTCGGACTTTACCTTCGCCCGAAAACAAACGAGTTTTAACCTGTCAGGACCGCTTTCGCTGGCGGTCTGCGCGGCGTTTTGTTCCCGACTACGGCTCGATGCCGCGGCGCTGCATCGGATCGCGCGCGCCGCGATCCTGCCGATTTTTTCCGTATCGACAGTCGTTGTCTTCGGCATCGCCACGGCCAAGGAATTGACCTTTGGCACAGAGTCCAATCCGCTGATGGCGGGGGGCTTTGGCGCTAACCAGGTAACCGCCGTATTCAGCGTCGGCATTATTCTCACGGCGCTCACGGCGCTGCTACTCTCCGACGCGCGGAACCACCTGCAGCGCACGTTCTGGTTGGTTGCGGCGGTATTGTTCAGCGCCCAATCGGCGCTCACGTTCTCCCGCAGCGGCCTCTACATGAGCGGACTTTCGGTGCTGGCGGCCGTGATTTCTACCGCGAAGTCAGCCCGGCTGCGCAATGCCTATGTTTTGACCGGAATCGTGCTCTATGTCGTCGGCACATTCGTGGTGTTTCCGCTGCTAAACAGTTTTACCGGAGGAGCGCTCGAAGCCCGCTTCTCCGATACGAACGTCACGGGACGCGACATGCTAATGAAATCGGATTTGGACGTATTTCAGCGTCATCCCTTCCTGGGCGTGGGCCCCGGCATGGCCATCGCGAATCGCGGCATCACCTTCCAAGCTATCGCCGCGCACAGCGAAATTACGCGGACTCTCGCCGAGCACGGCATACTTGGGCTCGGCGCGTTGATCATCCTGTGCACCGGTATCTGGCGGCGCATCGCGAGCATGCGTGACGTCAAAATGCGCGGGCTCTTCATTGCCACGGCCTCGTTCGGACTGCTCTGCATGTTGTCAAACGCCATGCGCATCGTGGCGCCGGCCTTCATGATCGGGCTCATATTCGCCGCGGAGCGACCGGTTGAACGAACTGCTCATCGTCGGTAACCACTTGGGCGCCACTGGCGCTTCGCGCGCCGTGGGCGAAGACCTCGCCGAAAGGCTGCGCCAACGCGGCGTCCGAGTTCACACGGCGTCGGGCGCACCGAACAAGGCGGTGCGGCTTTACGAAATGCTGCACGCCACGTGGTCGCGGCGAAGGCAGTACGAAGTCGCCGTCGTGGACGTGTTCAGCGGCCAGGCTTTCCGGTTCGCGGAGGCGGTTTGCGCGCTGCTGCGACGCCTGCGCAAACCCTACGTACTCGCGCTCCGGGGTGGAGACCTGCCTCGCTTTGCCGCGAGACATCCGCGCCGCGTGGCACGAATCTTAACGGGCGCTGCGGCGGTCACTTCGCCATCGAGTTACCTCCGCTGCGAACTGGCCTCGCTGCGACCGGATATCCTCGAGATTCCCAATCCGATCGACTGCGCGCGCTATCCCTTTCAACAGCGCAACGCGCCGGCGCCGAATTTAATTTGGTTACGCGCCTTTGCCGGCATCTACAATCCGATGCTCGCGCCGCGCGTGCTGGCGAAGGTTCTCGAACTGTATCCCGATTGCCAGCTGACTATGGTCGGCATGGACAAGGGAGACGGTACGCTGGCTGCCACGCATGCCGAAATCGCGCGTCTGGGCGTGGAAAAACAGTGTCGCATTCTGCCGAAGGTCGCGAAACAAGAAGTGCCCCAGGCGCTGGCGTCCGGCGACATCTTTTTGAATACAGCGAACGTCGACAACACGCCGGTTAGCGTCTTGGAGGCAATGGCCTGCGGACTTTGCGTGATCAGCACCAATGTGGGCGGCTTACCGCATTTGCTGGAGCACGGCCAGGATAGCATGCTCGTGCCTCCGGATGACGCCATCGCAATGGCCGACGCCGTCACGGCCGTATTGTCGTCGCCGGAACTCGCGACCCGCATCTCGGAACAAGGTCGGCGCAAGGCCGAGTCCTGCGATTGGAGCCGGGTACTCGATCGCTGGATGGAATTGCTCGACGCCTGTATTGCCCGGAGCCGTGCCTAATGCCAGGTTTGCTGAGCGCCCTGTACGACGCGGCGCCGCCCTTGCGACCATTGATGGCGTCGCTGCGTGGGTGGCAATTGCGCCGCGAGCGATTCGGTCGGGAGACGGAATCCCTCGTCCAACAAGCGCTCGAGCGGGATCGGTGGACGGCTACGCAGTGGCAGGACTGGCAGGCGGAGCGGTTGTCGACCGTCCTCGAAATTGCGGCGCAGGTGACGACGCCCTACCGCAATTGGTGGGTCGAAAGAAACGGCCTCGCTGATGGAAGTTGGCGCGATCTGCGCAACTGGCCGGTGCTCGAAAAGGAATCGTTACGCAAAGAAGCTGCGCTCTACCTGGCGGCAGGCGTCGATCCCCGCAAACTGACGCAGATCCAGACCAGCGGTTCGACGGGAACTCCGCTGAAGCTTTGGCATTCCCGGCGCACGCAGCGCGCATGGTATGCCTTGTTCGAGGCGCGCTGCCGGCGCTGGTATGGCGTTTCGGGTCACGATCGTTGGGCAATTCTCGGCGGAAAAATCATCAAGCCGGTGCGAGAAGCGCGACCGCCCTACTGGGTGTGGAACGCCGTGATGCGGCAACTCTATCTGTCGACGTATCATTTGTCGCCCGAACGCGTCTCGTGCTATCTCGACGCCTTACTCAAGTATCAAGTCAAGTATTTACTCGGTTACCCATCCGCGTTGAACGAACTAGCGATCGAAGCGCTCCAGCGCGGCCGCAATGACGTGCATCTCAAAGTCGTCGTAACCAATGCCGAGCCACTATCGCCGCAGCAACGCGACGTGATCGGGCGAGCCTTCGGTTGTCCTGTGCGCAACACGTATGGGCTATCGGAATACGCCGCGGGGGCCTCCGAATGCGAGGCCGGCAACATGCATCTTTGGCCCGACGCCGGGATTCTGGAGGTGCGCGACGCCGACGGCAATATCGCTCCGTCCGGGCGCGGAGAGTTGGTCGCAACTTCGTTGCTGAAACAAGAAATGCCGCTCGTACGCTATAGCGTCGGAGACTTCGGCCGTCTCGCCAGTTCCACTGAAGGCTGCGACTGCGGCAGAACCTTGCCGCTGCTGGGCGAAATTGAAGGACGGACCGACGATATCGTCATCACGACCACAGGTGCGCGGATCGGTCGACTGGACCCTGTATTCAAAGTCGACATTCCGATCCGCGAATCGCAGATCGTGCAAGAGACGCTGGATCGCTTTTTGGTGCGTTATGTGCCCGCCGAAGGCTTTCGACCCGAGCACGAGCAGCAGATCGCCGGTTACTTGCGCGAGTTCGTCGGACCGGTGCAGGTCCGTTTCGAGTCCGTCGCGCGTGTGCCGCGCACTGCCAGCGGAAAACTAAAGTCCGTCGTGAGTTTGTTGCCATGACTTCGGACGCTGCAGCGGAACTCGACGCTCGATCGGCCGGCGGCACGCCTGCGCCGGAGGATGACATCGCGCTGGCGTCGCTACTGCCGTTCGTCACCGTGGCGATGCCGGTGCGGAATGAATCCGGGTTCATTCATCGCAGTCTGGGCGCCGTGCTGGCGCAAGACTATCCGCCGGACCGCTACGAAATCATCTTGGCGGACGGCCTGTCGACGGACGATACGCGCGAGCTTGCCTTGGCGTGCGCCGCCGGGCGCAACGTCCGGATCGTCGACAACCCGGCACGCATCGCGCCGACGGGAATGAACGCCGCGATTCGTGCCGCGCGCGGCGAGATCATCGTGCGCGTCGACGGACATTGCGAAATCGCCTCCGACTACGTGCGTACTTGCGTTGAGTTGTTGAGCACGCGCGAATGTGCCGGCGTCGGCGGCCCCGTCGAAACCGTGGGGAATACCTGGGTGGCGCGGGCGATCGCAGCGGCGGTCAGTTCCCCATTCGGTGTGGGCGGAAACTCATTCCGCACCGTGAAAGATCGCGAAATATGGGCCGGCACGATTCCCTTCCCGGCTTATCCACGAACGCTCTTCGAACAGGTCGGCCTGTTTGACGAAGAAATGATTCGCAGCCAGGACGCGGAGTTCAACGCGCGAGTACGGGAGTACGGCGGTCGCTTGCTGTTGAGTCCCGCCGTGCGTTCGACCTACTACAGCCGCGGCACGTTGCGCAAACTCGCGCGGCAATACTACCAATATGGATATTGGAAAGTGCGCGTCTTGCAGAAACATCCGCGCCAGATGGCCTTCCGCCAATTGATCGCGGCGGGCTTCGTGGCCTGGCTGGCGGCGCTGGCAGTGGCCTCGACTTTTTCCCAGACTGCCCGCTGGGCGCTGGCGGGAACCATTGCCCTCTACGCCGCGGCAAGCATTGCCGCGTCATTGGTTACGGCGTCGCGAAATCGCTGGTTGGACTTGCCGCTTCTGCCGCTCATCTTTGCCATTTTGCATATCACGTGGGGCGCCGGATTCTTGCACGGCCTGTGGG
>JAWXBP010000034.1 GCA_034440135.1 Planctomycetia bacterium | reverse complement strand
GACTTTCTGAAGACCCGCAATTCCAAGGTCATCTATTCTGTTGCTCCGGCAAAGAGCCAGAAATTTGCAGCCGAGGACGTAAGTTCACAACAACTTGTCAGGAAAAGTGTATAGCGGACGCGGCGAGGTAAGTGTCGTTAGTCAGTCACAACCCGATATGGAGTTCTTTGAAACATGATGAATACATTTATTTTCAGCGTGAGGCAACTCAAAGCGCTGGCCTTGGCCGCCGTTTCCTTGGTACTGACTGCAAACGCCGATGCACAACCGGCAGCCTACCCCGCGAAGCCGATCAAAATTGTGATCGCGTTTGCGCCGGGAGGAATCGCAGATTCCGTCGGACGCCTCATCAGTCAGAAATTGAGCGACCGGCTCGGACAGCCTGTGGTCGTCGAAAATCATAGCGGGGCCGCAGGCAATATCGGAACCAGACTTGTCGCCAAAGCGGAGCCGGATGGCCATACGCTGCTCGTAAACACGACATCAATGGCGATCAACGTCAGCCTGTACAAAGAGGCCGGTTACAAGATTTCGGATTTCGTTCCTGTTGCGATTGCGGCTTCTACGCCAAATTTATTCGCCACTACGCCTTCCGTCAAGGCGGCGAATCTTCGTGAGTTGGCGCAGCTTTACAAAGGCAAGCAACTGACCTACTCCACTGCTGGAATTGGCAGCTCCTCTCATTTGACTGCGCATTATGTTTTCAACAATCTTTTGGGAATCGATTCTTTGCATGTACCGTTTAAAGGCGGCGCCCCGGCGATCACTGCCGCAGTCGCGGCCCAAGTGGACCTCGTAAGTGTGTCCATGCCGCCGGCTGTTCCGTTTATCAATGCCGGCCGTCTCAAAGGACTTGCGCTTGCCAGCGTTACTCGGGTAGCTGCCCTTCCAAATGTTCCCACGTTTGCGGAGTCCGGGATTCCGGATTTGGAAGATCTCTCTTGGGTGGGAGTCTTTGCGCCAATGAAGACCAGCAGCGATATCGTTGAGCGGCTCAATTCTGAAATAAACGCAATCCTGCGGCTCAATGATGTCCGTGAAAAGTTGCAGGCCTCTGGATTTGAGCCAGTCGGAGGGTCGACGCGGGATGTGACCGACTATGTCGGCAAAGAAGTAGCGAAATGGACAAGGATTGTCAAGGCTACCGGAGTAACAGTGGGTGATTGAGTATCACGGGCCGTCGGACTGAACACATAACCTCAGGGGCGAGATCGTAGTGAATGAAATTATGCAAATTGATTCCAACCAGCAGACTAAAGAGCCCAGTTCGAAGCCATCTTGTGTCCAGTCATTTCTGCCGCAACATCGCGATTTATATTATGGCGGCACCTGGCAGAAACCCCAAGGCGGCTATCTTGATACCTGGAACCCGGCGACAGGTGAGTCGCTCGGACTTTGCGCCGAAGCAAACTCGGCGGACGTCAATTCCGCAGTCGAGGCGGCCAAGCAAGCCTTCACTGCATGGAGCCAAATGAAACCGTCGGCCAGGGCAGTATTGATGCGGAAAGTGTGCGCAGTGCTTCGAGAGAACGCAACAAGTCTGGCAATGCTGGACGCTGCAAACTGCGGCAACCCGGTTGCGGAGATGACTCGCGATGTGCTGAACGCGGCGAATCAATGGGAGTTTTTCGCGGGCCTGGTCACCGAGTTGAAAGGCGAGACCATTCCCATGGGTGAAGGTATCGTCAACATGTCAGTACGTGAACCCTTCGGTGTGGTTGGTCGAATCGTTGCGTATAACCATCCGTTGATGTTTACTGCCGCCAAAGCTGCCGCGCCATTGGCGGCGGGCAATACCGTGATCATGAAGCCGCCTCACCAGGCACCGCTGTCGGCCTATCGGCTGATGGAGCTGATTGAAGGCATTTTGCCTGCGGGAGTCCTGAGCATTTTGAGCGGCGGTACCGAGTGTGGGCAAGCGCTGGTCGCACATCCTGACATTCCCTGCGTCTCCTTGATTGGCAGCGTACCGACTGGCCGTTCAGTAGCCAGGGGCGCTGCGGAACACTTGAAGCACGTCACGCTGGAACTGGGTGGAAAAAACGCGTGCATCATCTATCCGGACGCGGACATGGAACGCGCAATCAAAGGAGCGATCGCCGGCATGAACTTCACGTGGTGTGGGCAGTCATGCGGTTCTACTTCGCGCTTGTTCGTGCATGAGTCCATTCACGACGCAGTTGTTTCCGGCATCCTCGCGGGAATCAGCCACTTCAAACCGGGAATTCCCACAGATCAGGCAACCACCATGGGTGCGATTATTTCCCGTTCGCAGCTCGATAAGATCAAAGGCTATATCGCGCTCGGACTTAAGGAAGGTGCGAAGCTGGTCTACGGCGGCAATGTGCCGGCAGACCCCGTGTTGCAGCACGGGTTTTTCATCGAGCCGACCGTGTTCACTGATGTCAGCCAAGACATGCGGTTCGCCAGTGAAGAAATCTTCGGCCCCGTACTGTCCGTGATCAGGTGGAACGACGAAACGGCCATGCTTGAGCAAGTTAACCGAGTTGAATACGGGCTGACGGCGGCCATCTTTACCAGGGATCTCGCTAACGCGCACCGTGCCGCAGCCAAGGTGCAATCGGGATTTATCTGGGTCAACAGCGCCGGGCCACACTTTCTTGGCACCGGTTACGGAGGCTACAAACAATCCGGGATTGGTCGTGAGGAATCGATCGAGGAACTACTCGCGTTTACTCAGAGCAAGAACATCAACATCACGCTTTGACACGTCAATTTGAAACAAAAAGTAGACCTCTGAAGGTCGTTGGTGTGTGAGGATCTCAGTGATTTAACGGCTGAAACCCTTGGTGGGAAAGCTTCTCCCACTTCCACACTTCCCGGGCTTGCCGCATCAAATCCTGAAACTCTCCAGCGTCTCCGGCGCGAACAAGTCTTCCGGCTTCACGCGCCGCTTCGACAAGCCCTGCTCATGGTGATAGCGCAAAAACGTCTCCAGCGTTTCGTAATTCGCCTGCAAACCATAGGGCCAGAAGTCGTCACCCATTTCGCGCACCGTCTCTTCGACTTGCGCGTAGAGCCAGGGCAGCATGCCCTTCAACGCCGCCGTCTCGCGCAAGCTTTCGTAAGTACGGCGCTGTGATTCGGTGAATGCCTTCATCAGACATTGCGCAATCCAGCGGTTCGCTTCGTACACATCGCGACGCATCGCAACGGTGTGCATGATCGGGAAGCGTTTGGTCTCGCGCCAGTAGGCGAGCTCGACCTCGCCGTAATTTTCGAACAAGCGCTTCACCTTGCCGTCACCGCGTAAAAAACTTGAGGGCATGCGGGCGGTATAAAGTGCGTCGATTTCGCCCGCGTGCAGCATCTGCGTCAGCGTTTTGCCCGGGCTGATCGGCACCAGTTTGATGTTGGGCGGCAGATCAAGTTTGAGCTTCTCGTCGCGGTTCGGCTCCTCTTGGCCGCCGGACATGTAGGTCACGCTATCGACCGGCACGCCGTAATGGTCGGAGAGGATGCCGCGAATCCACACGGCGGCAGTCATCTGGTATTCCGGCACACCGATGCGCTTGCCGATCAAATTCTTCGGCTCCTTGATGCCCGCCGCGGTGTTGATGTAAATGCATGAGTGGCGGAAAATGCGCGACGGAAACGCCGGAATCGCCACAAACGGCCGCTCCGGCTTTTGCATCGACACGGTGTAGGACGACAGCGACATCTCGGAAACATCGAACTCGCGATTGCGCAGCATGCGAAAGAAGGTCTCTTCCACCGGCAAGTTGAGGTAGTTGAGGTCGATGCCATCTGGCTGCACCGAGCCGTCCATCAGTGCGCGGGTGCGGTCGTAGTCCCAGCAAGCGAGGGTGAGTTTTAGTTTTGACATGAATGTTTCGATTGGTTGATGGAACGCGGATGCGGTGCAGGCGCGCGTGAATCGTTCTGACGCGGCGTGTTATTCCGCTGTTGCCTCGGCCGTGCGAATCGCTTTCGCGTTCCGTTCTGCCGCGCACTCCAACAAACGTGCGTATTCAACGGGCCCGCCGCCTAAGCCTTCGATGCCGGCCATACTGAAGGCCTGCACTACGTCGGCTTCCTTGACCAGCTTGGCGATTGCGTCATTGACGCGGGCGACCACGGCGGCTGGGCTCCGCGACGGGGCGAAGATGAGTGAGTGGTGTCAAGCGGCGACGCGGCCGAAGAAGCGTGCGAGATGCGGCACCACCATGTCGATGGTCATCGGGTCCTGGTAGAACTGGATCTGGTTGCGCCCTTCTAGCCAGACCGCCTGTTTGTTTTTCGAGGCGATCTCGTCAAACAGGCGGCGCGGGATCACCGGCCCGGTGGCGGCGCGGTCACTGTGCACCATCAGCACCGGCTGGTTCAGCCGCCTCAGTTGCTCGTCGATGCGGTGACCCCAGATGTCGG
>JAWXBP010000033.1 GCA_034440135.1 Planctomycetia bacterium | reverse complement strand
GGTCAGCATGGCATGAATGTGCGATATACCCCTGTTGTTCAGGGGTTTGGCGCAAATCGCGTGCCACTACGGGGAAGTCATCTGGGAAATACGGGCTAAGAGAAGGAACCTCAGACATGTCTGATTCTACTGCGCGCAAGAGCGTTTACGAAGTCGTCACCGACCGGATCTTGACCCTTCTGGACGAAGGAACCGTCCCCTGGCGCAAACCCTGGGGCGGCGCAGAACAAGCCCCGCGGTCTCTCACGACGGGAAAACCCTATAGGGGCGTCAACGTGTTTCTGTTGCACGCCGCTGGCTACGCTTCCCCGTACTGGCTCACCTACCGCCAGGCCAACGACTGGGGCGGCCACGTCCGGAAGGGGGAAAAAGGTTTTCCAGTGGTCTTCTGGAAATGGCGCGAGGCGGAAGAGGCCGAGGCCACCGAAGACGGCAAGCCAGCGCGCCGTGCGCCGCTCTTGCGCTATTTCACGGTTTTCAACACTTCGCAGATTGACGATTTGCCGGCCGATCGCATCCCTACCGTGGAAACGGTCGCGCATCCCTTCACGCCGATCGAGCGCGCCGAAACAGTCGTCCACGGCTATCCACAAGGCCCAAGGCTCGAACACGGCTACCCGGGAGCCTGGTATCGCCCGTCAGCCGATCTAGTCGGGATGCCGAGCCCGGAGCGGTTTACGTCACCAGAGGAATATTACAGCACGCTTTTTCATGAACTGACCCACTCCACCGGCCACCGCGAGCGCCTGGCGCGGAAAGGCATCACGGACGATATCCACTTCGGCAGCCAGACCTACAGCCAGGAGGAACTGGTCGCCGAGATGGGGGCCGCGTTCCTCATGGGGCATTGCGATCTAGCGCAAGCGACCCTCCCCAATAGCGCCGCCTACATCGACGCCTGGCGGCAACGCCTCAAGGCAGACAGCCGCGTCGTGGTCTTCGCGGCCGCTCAGGCGCAACGTGCTGCCGACTTGATCCTTAGCCACTCGGCCAGCGACGAAGCCGAATAACCCGGCCACTGGCCACCGGCGCGCCGCTCTATAAGGGGCGGCGCAGCCGGTGCCCAAAGTGTAAAGGGTCAATCCTCCTGCCGATTCGTCCGTTCTGCGCCCATCGTTTCACGAGTTACGGCGCGGAAAAACTGTCAAGTCTCGACTACGAATCATCCTTTACAACCACGATTGCAATATGCCGCATATCGCCATTTACCTGCGCGTCAGCACGCGCAAGCAAGACACCCGTAGCCAGGAGCCCGACCTACACCGCTGGCTAGCGGCGTATGCCGCCAGCAGCGAGGTCCGCTGGTACCGCGACCAGGCGACCGGCCGCACGATGGACCGTGCTGGCTGGAAGAAACTCGAAGCGCAAGTCGACTGCGGCGAAGTGTCTCAGATCGTCGCGTGGCGCCTCGACCGTCTCGGAAGGACCGCCAGCGGCCTCACCGCCCTCTTCGACAAGCTGGTCGCGCGCAAAGTAGGTCTGGTCTCGATCAAAGACGGTCTCGACCTGGCCACACCTGCGGGTCGCTTAATCGCCAACGTGTTGGCCTCCGTAGCGGCGTACGAAAACGAGGTCCGCGCCGAGCGCGTAGTTGCCGGTCAGGAGGTCGCCCGTGCCGCCGGCAAGAAATGGGGCGGGTCTAAAAAGGGACGCCGACTCGTAGTGAGTGATGAGCAGGCCCAGGTAGCCTATAGACTGAATCGGGAAGGGGTACCCGTCGCGGCAATCGCACGAGCCACGGGGCTCTCTCGACCGACGGTCTATTCACTGTTGCGCCCGGACAGCGACTGATTCGGCCATGACGCGTGTAACAGTGGCGATTCGATTTCGCGTGCTTCAGTAACCGTCGCAAGTCAGCGGGGCGCGACCGCTGAGCGATAAGGGAACGAATCGTCGCAACTTCCATTAGGCGAAATAGTTGTGTCGCATCCCGGTCTACCCGCCGAATTGAATTAGTGACGGTCCCGGGAGGGAAGAACATTCCCTTTCGACCGCCGATACCGATGCAAGGCCACTGCGATCTGCCGTTCCAACTCTTCGTTACTCATCCGGTTGAGTTCTTCGCTGTATCGAACCGCCTCCACCGCGGCCGATTCGTGAATTGCCTTGGCGGACTCCATCAGGGCGGCCAGCAGATCAAGCCGTTTGTCACCGTCAGTCGAGTCCTTCCCGAGTTCATTGGCAATGGCTCGGCCAAGTCCCTCCGCTCCGCCAAAATGGCGGAGCAAGGGCTCCAGGAGCAAGGACGCCGCAGCCGGAATCTTTCCACGCTTCATGGCGCGTACGAGCTTCAAGAGCGACCAACGCTCAGCCGTGCGGCGTTCGTGCCGCCGCCGCTGGGCTTCTACCTTGGACCGACAACCTCGGCACAGTTCGTGATAACCCGTGGCCCGGCCCGCATGCCGGTGAAAACGATCGATCGGCAAAGTCAGATGGCACTCTCGGCAGGCCAGTTCCGCTTCAGCAGTAGCCATGGCTGGCAGGATCCTTCGGCGGCTAACCGCCAGGGACGGTGATCAACAAGTCAAAGACGTCGTCGACGTCAGCGTCGATCGCAGCTTCCTGGATTTCTTCGTACAGCGTAACTAGCTGATTGCCGTCGGAAAACTCGGCGAGCAGTGTGACGGCGCCGACCACCTCGATGTCCCCTTCGGCGATGCTTTGAAAACGTCGAACCAGGCAGTCCAACTTATCCGCCGCGTCCTTTGTTGGAGTCGACATAGAGCCCTCACGTCCGAAACTTTGGGCATATTCGCAGCAAGACGGACGCCGTCATCGCTGTGCCAATTCTAGCAGTCAACGCCGTGAATCAATATCGAAGCCGACGACGGCCATGGTCCAGATGCCACATGCACCCGGTAGCATGACATTCGAATCTCGCGCTACCTTGAATTCTGAGAATATTGAGAGCGCTTTCTAGCCTTGATCATTACGGCTGGCAATCAGCATCAAGATGACCTTCTTCAGCGTCTCTGACATGTAGGGCCAGGCCTCTAGGACCGCACTCAACCCAGGGTCCGCCAGAGAATTCCCTGCGCCGTATGCGCCGGATTCTGCGCCGCCTTGCGCATCAATCAGCGTTTTTCCCGACGATTTCGTAGGGAGTTCGAGTCCTACCGGGGGAAGGCGGTCGACAAAGTCACCGTTCGGCTCACCTACTACTCCAAGTTGGAGGCCTACACGGTCGCCGTCAAAATCGAGACGAGCGTACGACTGTAATTCGTCGATGTTCGGTTAGCGACGTCGCCTCGATCGGTTGACACTTGCCAGGCCGATCAAGCTCAGGGCCATGAGGGCGCAACTGGCGGGTTCAGGTACGAGTTGCGTCGGCCCGGCGCCGAAGTTGTTGCGCACATTGTTGAGGTCGGTAATGTCGATGGCGCCGTTGTCGTCCGTGTCGCCGAGGCCCGCTCCACCAAAATTGTTGCGGACGTTGTTCAGATCCACGATATCCACGGCGCCGTCGCTATTGGTGTCGCCGGGCGTTCGGGGAAGGGCCGTCAGCGTCAGGGTAGTGAGCGTGCTGCTGTTCACTACGCCGCCAGCGTCGGGCAGTAACGTGATCGAGCTTTGGTCGAAGCTTTCCGCAGCGATGGAAAGGTTCGTGGGCAGGCCGTCGCTTGAGAAGATCGGCGCCATAGAAAACGCGTTGAAGTCCGCATGAAACGACACCGGCTCGCCCGCTAGCGGCGGGAAGAGATCCGCCGCATGGATGTTGATATCCAGGGCATGCACCACCGTGAAGGTGATCAGTACCGCGCTGAATTCGCCAAAATCCGCTGGGTCATTCAGCGTGACCTCGTAGTCGCCAGCTTGATAATGGAAGAAACGCAACGCGGGCGGCGACGCCGAATTGGTAAATCTCCCGAACGTCGGGTCCGCCATGCCGACCAGCTCGAAGTCGAGGTCCGGCGCGGCCGTATCGTAGGTGAGTTCAAAGGCCCACGGCGTGTCGACGGGAATCGTGGGATCGCCGCTCGTGTTCGACGTAATTTTCCCCGTGGCGGCCAGCGTAAAGAGCGCCGCCGGTACAGGGTTGGCGCCGACGAGCAGCAATGAGAACCAAAATACCGCGGCGACTGCGGAGCGCATGGTCATCAATATTCCCGTCCTTCAATTAACAGGCTGGAAGCGGTCACGTCGCGCATTGTATTCCATCGAAAAACGCGACTCCCGTCAGAGAATCGGGAAAACCAGGTGGAACGGCCAAATTCGTGGGATTTGGTTCCCCCGCGCAGTGTCATTATGGCAACGAACGCGGGTAAACTTGGCGGCATTCGTCCAGGGAAGCGACGCCAAATCTCGTTGGGCATGACCGCGTAGCGCAGGCAAACCGCCGAACGCCGAGGGGCGCATCGGCGGTTGTTCGGACTGCAATCGACTAGCGTCGTTTCCGTTGCCGGATAACGCCAGCGAATCCAATCAACCCGATGATTGCCAGGGCGTACGTGCTTGGCTCGGGGACGGAGAATTCGACGATATAGCCATTCACCCAAGTCCGATCGATCCCGTCATTGGGAAGATCATTCCAGCGGTGGCCTTGTCCTTCCCCAAATGCGGCATGGTCTTCACCCCTCAGAAAGCTATTGTTTGGCTCACCAGAGTTCCAGTCTGCGTATGATACGGCTGTTCCGTCCTGGGCACCCTGCCAGAATAACTCTCCCGTCTCCGGCCCGGTCATCCATCGCCACTCGCCCTCTGAAGCTGCATCCGATGCGCCGATCCATTTTGGCCCTCCGTTTGGCAGGCGCTGCTGGAGAAAATCAGTTTCAACTGCCGAAGTGATCGTGGCGAGATAGCCGGTCAAGCCGTCGTACGTCAACGTTTCAGCTTCGCTGCGCGCGTTGTCCCAGTTGATCGGCCGACCCCCGGTATCGATTGAGATCACCTGGGCGTAGTAGTGACCGTTCTCTGGACTTTGCACTGGGCAGTGAAACGGTCCGCTGCGATTACCTCCGCACCAGAGTGTGACGGCCGAACTTTCGGGCACAATGACCGCGCAAAGAAAACAAGCTAGAGACAAAGAACGCATGATACCGAACCTCGACAATTTGCCCCTGTCGAAGTCTCGTCACGCTGCTGGACTGGCGAGAATGCCAGCACGAGACAGACTTAATGTAGTGCGCCCCGCCATGCGCGGCAACAGAAATGGCCTGCCGAACGGTCGGCGCATGCCACCCGCTGGTGGACTTTACTGGTAGCGGCCGAACTCAATTACTGTCAGGCTGTTCGGTGTCTGGAACGTAACCACGGGAATGGACACCATGCGAATCAAGCCGAAGTTCTTGCCTTCCGCCCAAGAGATCGTCGCCCGCTGCTATGCCATCCGCCGGAACTGGACTGCGTCGGAACGGCAAAAACGGTTGGGCTGGTTTGGCGAAACGCCCGTCGAAACGACCGCCATCGTTGGCATCCCCTTGCACCGCCCGATGCGCCCCTCGGCCTAAGCGCGAGATGCTCACTTCCGGTTTCTGAGTACCGCCATCAGGCAAAGCGCCGAACTGAGCATCATTACGCCCGGTCCAAGCGGGACGATGCGACCTGTCGTGTACCAGGCATAGGCCCCTGACACGACGAGCAAGGTCGAAAAGAGAATCATCGCGATGACCATCGCTCGCAGGATCTTGGTGTCGCGGGTCATGGGATTCACTCGGGCGAGAACTTTTGCCGCGTCCATCGTAGTCGATTTGTCGCGGCCCGCCAGATTCGGGCGTCCCATCAAAGCACACAGGCCGCCGGAGTATTCACTCCGGCGGCCTGGGCTGGCTAGCGCGGTCCTACTGCCCGGAGGACCGTCGCGCTGTCACGGAACACCGCGTCTCATCTCTGCCTGCACCACGCTCGGTCTGGGAACCTCGGTCACGTCCTGGATGGTGAAGAACGGGGGCGGCGACGGGCGTTTGGCATCAAGATCGGCATCACAGGTGCTGTCGCCCGCGCCGCACGCCCCCGTTACACCCAATGGAGCACCGGCCGGGGAGAAAATCGGAAGGCGGAAAATCGAATTCCCGGTAGGCCAATTACAATGGAGCCCTGGAACCGTTGTTCGAGGCCCAATCGCCGAGCCGTCGCCATGCCCGTCCGATATCGATTGTTGTGGGGAATCGTGCTTTTCGCCGGGCCGATGCTGGCGGCGAGCCCAGCGACTGCGCAGCCGCCCGCCGAGCCCATGGCGCCGGCGCAAGACCTGCGCCCCGGCTATTTGGGCGTCCTGGCGGCCGACTCCGGGGACGGCGCAGGTGCGGTGATGGCCGAAGTCGTCGCCGGATCCCCGGCGGCGCAAGCGGACCTACGATCCGGCGACGTGGTCGTGGCGGTCGATGGGCAGCCGGTGGAGGGCGCGAGTAGCTTTATCACGGCGATGGCCCAGGTTGGCCCAGGCGAGTCGAGCGTCCTGACCGTTCGGCACGCGGGGTTTTCGCGGGAAGTGTCCGTTACGTTGGGCGCGCGTCCAGCGCCGGAGCGTCGTCGATTTCCGGAGTTCGGGCAGGTGCAATGGCCCGCCCCGATGGCAAACTGGGCAACTTTGCCTCGGCCGGATTCGCTGCTTCCGGACCGCACTCCCCCCGAGCAACGGCTCGGATTGCATACGCAGCCGTCGAATCCCGCTGCGCTCGCGCGGCGCAGGCTGCCGGAACGAGCGGGGGTGCTGGTTTCGCGCGTGGAACGGGATTCTCCGGCCGATCTGGCGGGAATCACCGTCGGGACGCTCATCGTGTCGGTCGACGGCGTTGCGGTCGAGTCTCGGCAGGCCTTATCGAAGGCCATCGCTGGAAGCGGTGACACGATTGAGGTTACGTACTTCGCCGGCGCGGAGGAACGCAGCGGAACTTTGGTTCGCACCGAGTAAGCTCGCACCGGCAACGACCCGTTCTTCGCAGTCTTCGTAAAGCCCAGGCTTCTGTGGTGTTTCGATGCGTTTGGCGACACTTTTTTTATGGTCGCCTGGTAGCGCTTAACGGCATACAATTGGTCCGTTTACGCTCATTCGCACACCCGCTGGGGCGGATATCACCGCTCTCAATTTTGAACCGAAACGGCGGCTTGGCCGTCTAATCGGGTGTTAGTGAGCGCCAGATGGGGCGGGCGGCATCTAAAGTCGATCCAATCACCCGATCAGCCTGCCCGAATGGCAAGCAGCGAGCCATGAATTCAAGTTCCGCAACACCGCCCAAATTCTCGCCGTTGGAAGCCACGCTCGATGCCTCGGTATTGAACGATCCGCATCCACCGTCGGACGTCAATGCCCCCTCCGTCGATCCCAAACGGATGGCGATGGTGCGCCGTTCCACGCCGCATTTCTCCGGCGAAACGCACGGGCTATTACGCAGCCGCTTGCGGGCCGCGGCGCTGGCGATTTTCGTTTGCTCCGGATTGTTCCTGCTGGCAGGCTTCTTCACGAGCGGACAAGTATCGCCAAAACTCGATCCGTCGATCGTTCAGAGCCTGAGCTTTCTGTTTTGGGTCCACGTGGCACACGTGACGTTGGTCGGCGCCTCGAGCGTCGTGCTGATGTACATGTGCCCGCAGTGCATGGTCAAGATGCGGACGATTGAAGGGATCGTTTTCGGTTCGACCGCGATCTACTTCCTGCTGGCATCCCACGCGGAGTTGGTGTGGCTCGCCACGTTGCATGGTGCGCCGGCACGGATCTCCGGGATGTGGCTGTTCTTGATTTTCACATACGCCATCTTCATTCCGAATACCTGGTTCCGCGCGGTTCAGGTGATTGGCGGGATCGCCGCGTTGCCGATCGCCCTGATCGTTTGGCTCGATCTGACACATCAGCACGTCTACAACGCCATGACGATGAAGTTCATGGGCTTCGAGGTGCTGACGATCCTCACCGGCGCCGGGATCGCCGTCTTCGGCACGCATGTCATCAATGCGTTGCGGACGAAAGCGTTCGAAGCGCAGCAACTCGGACAATACAAGTTGCGGCAGCTCATCGGCCGCGGCGGGATGGGCGAGGTCTATCTCGCAGAGCACCAATTACTCAAGCGCGATTGCGCGATCAAGTTGATCCGCCCCGAACAGGCCGGCGACCCCAAGGCGCTGGCCCGTTTTGAGCGTGAGGTCCGCGCCACCGCCAAGCTTTCGCATTGGAACAGCGTCGAGGTCTACGACTACGGCCGGACCGAGGACGGCACGTTCTACTATGCGATGGAATACCTGCCGGGCATGAGCGTGGCGGACCTGGTCGACAAGCACGGCCCCTTGCCGGCCAGCCGGGTGATCTACTTGTTGCGGCAAACGTGCGACGCGCTGGCCGAGGCGCACGCGCTCGGTTTAATCCACCGCGATATCAAGCCCGCCAACATCTTCTCCGCGCAGCGCGGCGGTGTGTACGACGTGGCGAAGTTGCTGGATTTCGGCCTCGCCAAACCGCTGGTGCGGTCCACGAACCCCGACGAGTCGCAACTCACACAAGAAGGCGCCATCACCGGCTCGCCGCTCTATATGTCGCCGGAGCAAGCGGTCGGCGAAACCGAGCCGGACTCGCGCAGCGATATCTATGCACTCGGCGCCGTGGCTTACTTCATGCTCACGAGCCGCCCGCCGTTTGTCGACGACAAGCCGCTCAAGATTCTCTTTGCCCATGCGCGGGATCCCGTGACGCCGCCATCGGAACTTCGTGCGGACGTGCCCGCGGACTTGGAAGCGGTGATTCTCCGCTGCCTGGAAAAGCGCCCCGGCGACCGCTACCAGAGCGTCTCTGCTTTGGAAGAAGCGCTCAGCGAATGCGAAAGCGCCGACCGCTGGAACCGCCTGGACGCTAATGCCTGGTGGCGCCAGCCGGGACTCCCCTGCTCGGCGTTATCCCCCGCAACGGTTTGAGGCGGCGGGACGCAGCCACCCGTCAGTAGCGCCAGCGAGGGAGTGAGGGCGTCGTCTACAGTTCCGGACGACGCTGTCAGTTACCCCGTGACCACGCAACTGAGAGTTTCATCACAACCGGTACACGACGCATTCTCTCCCTTGCTGGCGCTACGGGCTAGTTTTGCATTTCTACCTCGCTCGCAATCTGCAGTTTGGGAAATCCGTGCGGCGCGAGAAAACGGTATTTCTCTCTGGTGCTCTTTTCGCCGATCCTCTCCGATAGATGCCTGGTGTCGCCGCGCGCGGTGATGTTGGGCTGGACGGATCACCGAGGGGCATGGACTCGCCCTTTTCCAGGGTTGGATCGATCGGCACACGCGATCGGTCGCACTCAGAGAAGCGGGGCGGATCCCATGCCGGAAACTCGATATCTCTCGCGCGATTTATTCGCGCTGGCTTTGCTGACCGTCACGCTTTACGTGGCGGTCGCTGTGGGCACTTACGATCCCGGCGACCCGGTCTTCAGCTTCTATTCGCTGACCGACCAGCCGACCTACGCGGTGCTGCCGACGCCCGAAGTGACTCACAACACCGGCGGGCGGTTCGGCGCGTTGACTTCGCACTGGCTGCTGTCCGCATTGGGAATCGGCGCGTACTACTTGCTGTTCTCCACCACCGTGCTGGCCGCCTGGCTCCTGGCGCGGAAGCGCGTCCGCGATCATTGGCAACGCTTGTTCGGCTGGACGCTGACGCTCGCGGCCTTCTGCTCATTGGCGGCGCTGTTGAGGCCCGGCTGGGCCACGTTGCCGATGATTGGCCCCGGCGGTTACGTCGGCGCGATGGGTAAGGCGATTCTGGTCGAACACTTTGCAAGCGTTGGCGCGTATCTCCTGGTGCTGAGCGTCTTTTGTTGCGGCCTGATGCTCTGCACCGAGTATGTCGTCCTGCGGATGGCGTATTGGTCGGTCGTCGCGCCGGCGCTCGGCATTTCGCGCCGCGTGCGCAAGCCGCGGGTCACGGCGCTGACCGTGCAGACCGTCGAGAAGCCGAAGAAAAAGATTGCGATCCACGCGGAACATGCGTTGCTGACCGCTGAAACCCACGACGAGGAGGAAGAAGAGGAGACCCACGAAGCAGAGTCCGCAACCACGGCGGAAGGCGAGCCGGCGATTCGCATCGCAGGCAAGGGCGCGAAGTCGCCGGAAAAGCCTGCCGCGCCGAAGGTTGAGAAGCCCGAAGCGAAGCCTGCGGCCAAGGCCGCGACTGCACAACGCGCTAGCGAACCCAAGATTGCGGCGGTGGCGCCGGCCGTTGCAGTTGCTCCAATTGTCGCCGTGGCGACGAAGCACTCGCCGCAAGCGCCGGCCGAGCCAGCCGAACCCGCCGAGGAAAACGGGCTGCGCGTCAAAGGTCCGGCCACGAAGGACGAGCGGCAGAAAGTCCGTGATGAATTGGACGCCGCGAGTCACACCGAGAATCGTTTCGAGTACCAACTTCCCAGTCTCGACCTGCTGTTGGAGAGCGAGGACGTCGCCTACGACGAGCAGGAAAAGGAGGTCCGACGAAAAGCCAAACTCTTGGAAAAAACCTTCGCCAACTTCGGCTTCAATGTCCGTGTCGTCGAGATCGAGACCGGGCCCGTGATCGCCCAATACGAAGTGGAGTTGGAAGCTGGCCTCCGGCTGAGCCGCATTACCGGACTGGCGGAGGATCTGGCGATCGCGCTCCGTGTGCCGAGCGTCCGGATCGTCGCGCCGATCCCTGGCAAAAATACCGTGGGTATTGAAGTTCCCAACGAGCAACGCCAATTGGTGCGGCTCCGCGAGGTGATCGAAGAAACCGGCGTCCAAGCCAAGAAGATGAAAATCCCCATCTATCTTGGCAAGGACGTGGCCGGTAACCCCATGGTCTGCGACCTGGCGACGTTGCCGCACTTGCTAATCGCCGGCCGCACCGGCACCGGCAAAAGCGTCTGCTTGAACACCATCATCGTATCGATGCTGATGACCCGCCGGCCGGACGAAGTGAAGATGCTGATGATCGACCCCAAGATGGTCGAGCTCAGCCCCTACAAGACGTTGCCGCATCTGATGCACCCGGTCGTCACCGACATGAAAAAAGCCGAGGCGATCCTCGCCTGGGCCGTCGACAAGATGGAGGAGCGCTACGCACTGTTGGCCCGCGCCGGCGTGCGGCACATCAGCGGTTACAACCAACTGGGCGAGGAGGAACTATTCGACCGGCTCCAGCCGGAATCTGAGGATGAGCGCAATTCGATCCCTCTGCATCTGCCGTACATCGTCATCGTGGCCGACGAGATGGCCGACTTGATGATGACTTCTGCCAAGGAAGTGGAACAGCACATCATCCGCCTCGCGCAAAAAAGCCGCGCGGTCGGGATCCACCTGGTGCTGGCCACGCAGAAGCCGACCGTCGACGTCATCACCGGTTTGATCAAATCGAACTTGCCGGCCCGCATCGCGTTCCAAGTCGCCAGCCGCACCGATAGCCGCGTCGTGCTGGACGAGATGGGCGCCGACAAGCTGCTCGGCAACGGCGACATGCTGTTCCTTTGGCCCGGCACCAGCACGCTGCATCGCGGCCAAGGGACGTTCGTCAGCGACGACGAAATCAATCGCATCATTGCCGTGGTCGGCACGAAGGAACCGGAGTACGCGCAGGAGTTGGTGGCCCTCAAGCCAGTGGGCGAGCCGAACGACCCGAGCAAATTCAAGAGCCGCGACGAACTCTACGAGGCTGCCATCGAGATCGTGATCCGCGAAGGGCGCGGCAGCGTCTCGCTGTTGCAGCGCGCGCTCGGCATCGGCTACGGCCGCGCCGCGCGGCTGGTCGACTTCATGGCCGAGGACGGCATCGTCGGCCAGTACAACGGCTCGCAAGCCCGCGAGATTCTAATCACGATGGACCAGTGGCTCGTCCTGAGCGGCCAGCAAGAAGACCCGGAAGTCGTCGCGGCGCCGAAGCCAAAGCGGAACCGTGTCAAGATCACGGCGCCGGTCGAACCGCCGCCGTTTGTGGCGGAAGACGAAGCCGACGTCGTTGAGGAAGCAGACGAGCTGGACGACGAAGCCGCGGAAGCCGATGACGAAGAGGCGGACGCCGATTGGTCGGAGGACGAAGAAGAAGCATTCGACGACGAGGAAGAGGAATCGGACGAAGTCGAGGAAGAGGCCGACGACGAAATTTTCGACGAAGCGGACGAAGCCGACGCGCCCAAAAGCGCCGCACCGCCGTCCCCGTCGCCGCGCCGGACTCGCTCGGCTTAGGCACGCGAGTCAACTTTTTTCGATCGAGCGATCAGCGCACTTGTATCGCTTATGCTTAACTAATCAAGTTGGCCGGTTCTACGGCCCGATATCCGATTTGGGGGGAAAGCCAGTCCCACGCTTCCCACTTGACCCAAATTACCCGCGCCGGATACCGCCATGCATTTGTCCACCCTACGCTGCCGTACGCGGTGCGCGCGCCAATCCGTAGTTGCCGCCCTGTTGATCAGTTGCGGAGCGAGTTCCGCCTTGGCGCAACAGCAGCAAGTCGCAGCGCCGGCGTCACTTCCGCCAGCCACAGTGACGGTGCGTCCATTGCCGCCGGTGGCCTCGCCGGTGCAGCCGGCGGCGGCCGTCGCCCTCCCGATAATGCCGCCGGGGCAAGTTCAGCAAGCATCGGCGACTTTTCCGGTTGCGCAAGCCGCTCCCGCTGAAGAGAAAAAAGACGAAGGCTACGTCGTCGGCAGCGATATGGCCATGACGGCCAGTTTCAAGAACGGCTTGGAACTCAAATCCAAGCACGGCGACTTCCGCTTGCACATTGGCGGACGTACGCAGTTCGATGGCGTCTGGCTCGAAGATAACGCCGGGTTCTATCAAGGCGCCGGCGGCGTCGGCGATGCGGACGCCGTCAATTTCCGCCGTGCCCGGTTGCGCATTGATGGCACGGCGTACGAGGTAATGGAGTTCGCGCTGGAATACGACTTTGCCAATAATGTGAACGACAACGTCGGCCTGCAACCGGCTGACGAGAACACCAATATCATCAATGTCACCGCGCCAACCGACCTGTGGTGGGAATTCAAGGAAGTCCCTTGGGTCGGCCACATCAAGATCGGCAACATGAAGGAACCGCTCGGCCTGGAGCACAACACCAGCAGCCGGTTCCTCGACTTCATGGAGCGCTCCTACAATCAGGACGCCTTCACCGGCCCCTTCAATAATGGCTTCTCCCCTGGCATCATGTTCTGGGACACGTTGTTCGACAACCGCGCGCTGATCGCGGTCGGAGCGTTCAAGAATACGAACAACGTCTTCGTGTTCGACACCGGCGACGGCGAAGGCGCGCTCACTGGGCGTTTCACCTGCTTGCCCTGGTTCGACGAGCCGAGCAAAGGACGCCGGTTGCTCCATCTTGGTATCAACGGCAGCTTCCGCGATCTCGACAACAACGGTCGGCTACGCGTGCGATCGCGGGCTTCGTTGCGAAACGGTCCCGGCGCGCTCAATCCGGTGCTCGCCGACACAGGCTTCATCAACGGGGACAACCAGACGCTTGTCGGACCCGAAGCCGCGCTCGTTCTCGGGCCGTTGTTGATCCAGTCCGAGTACATGACCTCGTATTTGAACAACGCGTCGAGCGGCGGCGTCGATCGTGGTACGGTGTTCTATCATGGCTACTACTGCGAAGCGCTCTACTTCCTCACCGGAGAGCACAGGCTCTACGAAGCGGAACGCGGAGCGTTCGGACGCGTTGTGCCGCATGAGAACGCGTATCTGGTACGCAGCGGTGGCGGCCGCGGCTGGTGTTTTTGCCGTGGCGCCTGGCAAGTCGGCGCCAGATTCAGCCATCTCGATCTTCGCGACGCCGGGATCGACGGCGGCGTCATCCAAGACGTCACGCTGGGGTTGAATTGGTTCCTCAATCCCAACTTCAAATTCCAGTGGAACTACGTCTACACCGACCGCGACGCGGCGGGCGCGCCGGATGGCGGCCATTCGCACGGTGTGGGCGCTCGCGTGGCGCACGACTTCTAGTCGCACGTGGGAAGCCACTGGGCAGCGCGATTCATGCCACGTCGAAGCGCCAGCGAGGGGGAGAGGATGTTGGCAATGACTTCATCGAATACGCCAAGCGGACCGTACACTTGCGATCGAGTCCGATTTTAGCAACGCGGAAGTTCGACCTGCCATTCACCTCGAGCGATCACCGTCGTCCTCTCCCCCTCGCTGGCGCTACGCGCTAGTGTGTCGACTACGTCGCTGCCGGACTCCGCGTGCCGCCGACCATGCGGACGGTGTGCCAAATCAGCGTGCAGAGGCCAACGATGGCGAGCGCCGTCTTCAGTCGTTCACTGGCGCTATGGCCGAACAGGGAAAGCCAATCGACCTCGCTGTGCGGCGACTCCTGGCTAACGCGTGGCGAGCCCGTCGGAGCGGGTTCCAGTTCTTGCGACATGGACTCGTGGCTGTCGGCCGACGCTTTCACAGACGGTTCGACGTCCGCTGGATTCGATCCCTCAACTTCTAATGCGACGGGGGCGTCGGCCATTTCAAGTTGCGCGATGTCCGGCGGCGGCGTGGCGACCGAGAGTCCGAAGTCTTGCACCGTGGCCGGTGGCGCGAATGCGGCCTCGTTCACCGTAATGGTGGAAGGCGCGGCGGCTGCGGCGATGGACGGCGCGGACCAACCGTCGGCACTGGATTGGGAGTTCTGGGTTGGAGCCGCTTGAGGTTGCTCCACCGGCTGCGGCGGCGACTTTGGCAGCACTGAGGCCAGGAATTGATTCACCCGCCCGCAATAACTGCCGCTGGTTACGCCTTCGCCCGTGCCGAAGAGCACGCCAGCTAGTTCGCCACGATCATTGAAGATCGGTCCGCCGCTGTCGCCATTGCGCGCCGCGGCGGAGACCTGCACCATTTCCATCGGCAGTTCCAGGCTCGGCGTCACGTACTGCAAGCACTCGCCGCGCGCAGCGAGGAACGGCCCATTCCCGTACCCCGCGATCACCAGCGGGTCGCCCGGCTGCGGCGCAATTTGCGACAGCGTCACGGCCGGTGCGTTTGGTTTCCAAATGGCAATCGCGGCCAAATCCCAGTCGCGGTCGACCTTCAGCAACTTTCCGGCCGAACGAAACCCGTCCGAGAACTCGACCCAAAGTTCCCTTTTGGCGGCCTCGACAACATGCCAATTCGTCACGACGAGCCCGTAGTCGCCGCGGACGTCGACGAGCGTCCCGGAGCCATATGTCGTACCGTCCGATTCGGGGACGATGATCCGCGCCACGGCCGGATGCGGCTTACTGAGGGCGGGATCCTGGATTTCTTGCGGTCCCGCGGCCGGCGATTGCAAGTTCAGAATCGGCCAGGCGCGCAGCGCATCACTGACCCAATTGCCCGGCTCGGCGTGCGCCGTGCTCGGCAGGGCCATCAGGAGGATCGCGATCCATCCCGGTGCGCGGCTACTCACCAGCTCGCTTTCCCGACGCCTGGCGCCGTTTCGCTTCGCGTTTAAGGATCAACTCCAACAGCCGGCGGCGCAATTGCTCGCGCTCCGACGGGGCTTTCTGCACGGCCTGGGCCACGCTGCTCATCGCATTTCAGGCGGCAATCGGCCGCCCGCCTCGGAGGTCTTCTTCGCGGGGCGGGAAGTCACGGTCGCCGTTGTAAGTGCGTTTTAGCCGGTCCAACTCCTCGCGCAGGGCGGCTTCAACCAACTTGGTCAGCGTCAGCCGGGCGGGAAAGCCAGCGAGATGCACCGCGGCATTGCGGGCCTCGTCCAGCAGCTGGGCGGATACGTACAACGTGGCGCGGACTTTCGGCTCCGCTTTCCGTTTCGGGAATGGCATGACCGATCCTTGGCCTGTACGATCGGGGCTTACTCAGAGGATTCACCACGGAGGGCACGGAGAACACGGAGGGAGGACGGGGAGGTAGTAGGAATGACGAAGTTTGAAATCCGAATGACGAATCAATGTCGAAGCTCGAATGTCGAATGCCTGGCTAGCGATGTTGATCCGCCACAACAGGCATTCAGTCATTCGAAATTCCGATTTGATTCGACATTCAGATTTCGAACTTCGTTATTCCCAATCCTCCCCTCCGTGTTCTCCGTGCCTCCGTGGTGAAATCCTGCGAACGACTTCGCTTACTAGAAAACGTCGGACGTTTGCGGCGGGGTTCTGGAACTTCGGTAAAGTGGGCGGAAGTTACTACGTGATTGCGCGAAGCGGTTCGGCCCGCAAGGTTTGCCTCACCGGTCCATCGCCTTCCTGACGGTATTTCGCTGGCCGTGAGTGGGATTGAAGTTCGCTGTGCGTTGCGGGAGAATTGGGCATCTTCCACATGATTGCGCCGGAGTTTCGCTATGCACCTGCCCGCTGGTTCGCTGGACAACCTGACTTGCACCGTGACGACGCTGTTAGCGGCCGGAGCGACGGGTTATGCCGTCAAACAGGCGCGCGCATCGGCCGGCGACTGGCAACCGGCAAAGCTCGGCGCGGTGGCCGCGTTCGTATTCGCGGTGCAGATGGTGAACTACCCCGTGGCGGCTGGCGTTTCCGGGCATATGGTCGGCGGCGTCCTGGCCGGAGCACTCTTGGGACCGTGGCTGGGTTTGCTGGCCATGGCCCTGGTGCTCGTCGTGCAGTGTTTGCTGGCGGGCGACGGCGGGTTGAGCACCCTCGGCGCGAACATCCTCACCATGGGCGTCGTGGCGACCTGGGGCGGGGCCGCACTGCGGCACTTAATCTCCACGCGAACCGGAACGAATCCCGTCCTGCGATTGCTGACCACTGCCGCAGCGGCTTGGGGCTCGATCGTGGCCGCCGGCGTTGTCTGCGCGGCGATCTGGTCGCTCGGCAGCACGGCCGCCTTTGCCGACGTACTCGGCCCAATGACGGCAATCCACGCCCGCATCGGAATCGGCGAGGCCTTGATCACGGCGATGGCGCTCGCGGCCGTCGAACTTTGGAGCGCGAATCCCGCCGGATCACGACGCGGCGCGGCCATCGCCCTCGCAGCCGCCGTCGGCGTCGCCGCCTTCCTGGCCCCTTGGGCATCGCCCTCGCCGGACGGCCTGGAACACGTCGCGTCGGCCTGGGTAACCTGGCCGGAAGGAACGCTCGCCTTCGCCCCGCTGCCAGATTATCTCCTGCCGGGCATCCAGAATGAACTCCTGGCAACCGCCCTGGCTGGCGTGATCGGCACGCTGGTGGTGTTCGGCGTGGGGAGCGCATCGGGGCGAGCTGTGGTGCTGGCGCCGAAAAGCAAGTAGCGCCTACCATCCGTGTATGATGAGCAATCCTCGGACGATGTAGATCAGAACGGCGACGATGTAGCAGGCCGCGAAAAGTGTCTGCAGGCTGAAGTTAGGCAGCCAGCGCATTTGACTTCGCTTACTTGTGGCAACGTCAATTGCAAAGCCGATCCCAGCGCCGATGCACATTCCATAGATATACAGCAGCGCTTCGTCTTCGCCCCATCGCCAGTCCCTGCCGGTAACCTGCATTCGCTCACCGAGCCAAAGCCCGGCAAAAGCACTGGTTACTCCGAAAAGGGCAGGTCGCGCGACCCGAGGCGAGTGCTTTCGCTCCAGAGCAAAGCCGATGAAGGCTCCGATGCAAGCACCGTAGATTGGGTTTAACTCATCGTCCGCCGGTGAGAAAGCCAACTCTAGGAACCTGGGGCCAACGAGGAAGCCGATGACTGCTCCAAGAACGCCCCACCAATGTTGCCTTTGCTGGCAGGGCCTCGGCGATTCAACATTGATTTGCACTTCGCTCGGGTCAACCATCCCCGCATTCTAACTCCTCCCTTTCGCGTTTTCGCCATTTCGCGCTTTCGCGATGAAACAGAGCTAACGCTATTGAATCGCGAAAACGCGAAATGGCGAAAGCGCGAAATAGGAGGATTTAACGGCGGCGCATCGCGCGTTCGATGTCGCGTTGGACGTCCTTCTTTTTCAGGACGTCGCGTTTGTCGTGCAGTTTGCGGCCGCGGCAGACGCCGAGGAGGACTTTGGCGCGGCCTTCTTTGAAGTAGACCTTGAGCGGCACCAGCGTCAGGCCTTTTTCCGTGGCCTTGCCGGCGAATTTGAGGATCTCGCGCTTGTGCAGCAGCAGCTTGCGTGGGCGGCGCGGGACGTGGTTCAGCCGATTCGCCTGGACGTATTCGGCGATCTCGCAGCCCAGCAGCCAGACCTCGCTCCCCTTGATTCGCGCGTAGGCCTCTTCCAGCGAGATCGTGCCAGCGCGGAGGCTTTTGACCTCGCTGCCGACGAGCATGATCCCGCACTCGAGCGTTTCGAGCACTTCGTAATCGTGGCGCGCACGCCGATTGTTCGCCACGAGCCGCTCATTGTCGTGCTCGCGATCGACCGGGGCCGGCTTCTTGTTGTTATTGGACCTGGCCACGTTGGTTTCTGTTGGGAACCGCGAAAGTTGCGAACCATCCATACTAGCTCGTAGCGCCAGCGAGGGGGAGTGGGGAGATTTGCCGTCGCGGCGAACCCAAATCGCCCTGGATTCGCTCTTCACCGACCACAGCGATTTTGCTAACGTCCCCAGCCCTGAGGGGAATTTCGCGATCCAAACCATCGCCGCGGGAGTGCGAATCGCCATGACGTTGAAGTGGATGCCCTGGCTGTTGTGCGGCTGTTGTCTCTTGGCGCCGACGTCCGTGGCGGCGGATCCCCCTTGGTCGCGGCTGCTCTCCACGCATCGCGTGGAGGCCGATCCCGAAAAGGACTACCAACTCACGGAAGATCAGGGCCCCTGGCTGATCATGGCGGCTTCGTTCGCTGGCGACGGGGCCGAGCGCCAGGCCAAGGACCTCGTGTTGGAGTTTCGCAAGCGCTATAAGCTCTCGGCATACCTGCACGAGATGAAGTTCGAGTTCAAGGAAGCCGAAGGGCGCGGCATCGATCGATACAACAAGCCGCTCAAGTTCCGCTATCAGCGCGACGGCGGCGAACAGTTCGCCGTGCTGGTCGGCGACTTCCAGGACTCCTCGGACGAGTCCGCGCAGAAGGCATTGCGACGCATCAAGACGATGACGCCGGACGCCATTGTAATTCAAGATGGCAAGCCGACCAATCTACAACTCGCCAACTGGCGCGAAATCTGCCGCTGGGAATCGGGCCAGGAAGCGAAACGCGGACCGATGAGCGCGGCGTTTCTGACCGCCAATCCGTTAATCCCCGACGAGTATTTCAATCCCCAAGGGGGCGTCGATCCCGAAGTGATCGAGTGGAACAAGCCGGCCGAGTACAGCCTGCTCGAGTGCCCCGGCAAGTACACGGTTCAGGTCGCGACGTTCCGCGGCAAGTCCGAGATTCGCCAAGACAAAGTGCGTGCGATCGAAAAAGGAGAGGCGGACTTCGGCAGTAGTCTGGCCAAGTCGACCATGATGGCCCACAAGATGGCGGTCGCGCTCCGCGCCAAAGGCTACGAGGCCTACGAATTCCACGACCGCTACGCCAGCATCGTCACCGTGGGCAGCTTCGACTCAGTCGGCACGCCACGAGCCGACGGCAAAATCGAGATCAATCCGCGCCTGCACGAAATCATGAATCGCTTCAAGTCCAAGAACTCCGTGGAAGGCGCCCAAGGCACGGCAATGCTGATGCCCAAAAGCATCATCGGCATTCCGTTCGACATGGAACCGATTCCAATCCACGTGCCACGGCCGACGATCAGTCAGGCGTATAGTCGGAAGAACTAAAGGCGAATGACGGACACAAAGTTGTGCCGTACCACGGAGTGACACCGCGTCGTCATTCAGTCATTCGGATTTGATTCGTCATTCGAGCTGCGACATTCGTCATTCGCTCGACTTGGCTTCTTGGCGTAGCCATGAAATCGCCTGAAGCACTTCCGGAGCGATATCGCGGTTGATGAATCTAACGGTGCCGCTCGCTTCGACGAAATAGGCGCCGCTGCCGCTCGTGTTGCCGAAGCCGTCCGGCGAAGTGGCGATGCCGATCAGTGGATTGCGCAGGTTCTCGGGGTCCGCCCAAGCGCGGAAGTTGCCGGCCGCCTCACCCACGAGCAGCGTTGAGCCAGGCAAGTCCTCCATGCGAACCTTCGTATCGCCGCCACGGGCGAACACATGTACGTTGCCAGCAAAGTGGCTGACGGCATAGCCATCTTTGTTGCGGATGTCTTCCCTCACGTCTCCTTTGAGGAAATCGATGATGGGGCGCTGACAAATCGATTTGTTCGCCGGATCGTTCCAAGGTTTTGAAAAGTCATACTCCCTGTTACTGATAACCATATAGGGCAACATAGGCGAGATCCAACTGTGCCTGCCGTCCGCTACGCGTGGCAAGTCGCCAAAGGTCCGGGAATAGCTGTGTAGCCCAAGACCAATGTACTTCAACTGGTTGGGGGTGTATGTATAGCCACCGAGAGAGGGCGCCATGATCGTCTTCGGCGAGGGCGATCGGGCGAGCCAAATGACCTGATGAACCACGCCGACGAAGGCCGTTCCGGCGGCGAACGTCAACACGACCAGGCCGAGCAAGTAAGCAGTCCAACGAAACCGCCACGAGCCTTGCCGTGGCGACTCGTCGCCCGTGGACTGCCAGGCGGTGTAGAACCAGCTCACGAACCGATGCGCGCCCACGGCCAAGAGCAGCAGACAAATCACCGCGGTCGCCACGCCGCTCCAATTGATGTGCTGCTGTGGTACGACGCGGGCGAGGAATCTCCACCAACCAACTAGCAGCGTGCCGACGACTTCCGTCACTGGAACTCCGTCGAAGCGCTGTGCCCCATAGATGACTCCGGCGATCAAGGCGATCGGGATTCCCCACCGCGCGTACTTCATGGTAGCGGTTCCGGGTTGGCCGCGACGTCCTTTTCCGATCGCAGTCGGTACGTCGCGCCGTTTGGCTCCCATGCGCCAGGTGTCATGAGCTCGCGAGCGCCGGAGATCATGGTCAGCACGAGGACGAACAAGAGTCCCCAGAGCATCAGCAATCCCACGGCCTTGCTATAGGTCAGGTGCGGGAGTCGCGGAAAGTCGCGTTGCAGCGAGTTCCATATATAGCGGATCGCGGCGGCGCTTAGCAGCCCGACAAAGATGAAGAAAGAGATCGCCTCGAGACGTGTGCGGCTCATGTCGGTGAGCGCCAAGTAGCGCGGCACTTCGTCGAACAGCACCCGCGGCATTCCCGCCTGAGCGACACCGCCAGCGAAGCAAGTGACTATGCACGCAAGCAACGGCACGCATCGCAACAAACGGCCAAACATGAGAAATGCCTCACGGTCGTGATGGCCCTGTAGGAGGCGTCTCCTGACGCCGATGGCACGGCTCAAAACCATCGGCGTCGGGAGACGCCTCCTACGGATGCCCACTACGCTATGTTATTCCCGCGACTGCTCGAAGTAAAACACGCCGCGCTTGTTGGCTACGATGATGTCCAACAACCCATCGCGGTTCATGTCGTAGACTTCGAAGTGCGTGCCGACGCCGCTGTCGCGGTCGACCACGTGCTGCCGCCAGTTCGGCTTGCCGTTTTCGCGGGAAAGCTCGTACCAGGCCAGCAGCGCCGGCTCATCTTCGCCGGGATCGTTGCCGTTGTGGGCGTAGTAACGCTTGCCAGTCACGAGGTCTGGCAGGCCGTCGCCGCTCATGTCAACGAAGCACATGGCGTGCGTCTGTGCGATGCTGGAATCGATCTCGTGCGTCTTCCAACCTTCCGGCGTTTGTTCATGCCACCAGACGCCGCGGCGATGGGCGCTGCTGCCGGCGACATCCTGGTCGCCGTCGCCGTCGAAATCAAAGATGTACATGTGCGCCTGGGCTTCGCCTAACGGAGCGGAGTGCATCACCCAGGGCGCGTCCGTCGATTCCTCTGGGGCGCTCCACCAACCCTCCGGCACGACGATGTCGGTGCGGCCGTCGCGGTTGACGTCGCCCAAGCCGAGACCGTGCGAGAACTGCTGCGTACCCGGCGCGTTCGGCAGCGAAATCACGCGCACGTTCCAGGGCGCCGTCGGGTCTTCCGCCGGCGAAGCCACGCACAACTGTTGGTTTCCGTCGCCGTAAATCAGTTCCCGACGGCCGTCACCGTTGATATCGAGGTACTGCGGGCTTTCATTCCCGGTGACCGGCACGATTTCATGCCGCGCCCAAACGCCGCCGGTCGAGCCAGGGTTCTCGAACCACCAGGTTTGCTTGCCGGGGAAATCGACGACGATCAAATCCTGCCGGCCGTCGTTGTTGAGGTCTTCGGCCCAATTGCAGAAGGTGTCGCCGTAAGTCTTCTTATCGAACTCATTGGCCTTTTCGAGCAACGGGTGCATTTTCCACTCCGGCGCTTCGTACCAAACGCTGCCGGCGGCGATGTCGATCAGGCCGTCGTTGTTGAAGTCTCCCATCGCGACTCCTTCGCTGCGGAACTTCTCTTCGATCGTCGTCTTCTTGAACTTAATCTCGCCGGTGCGGGCTTCGCCGGCCGGACCAAGCGGCTTGCCCGGCACGTATTCGCCGTGCGGCGGGTCGAGGAGTTCTAGCTTCAAGTTGCGGAACCGCGCCTCGGTTTTCCCCCCGGAGTGAACCTGTAGACCGATCACGCCGCGGCGTGCGCCTTGCGGATCGTCCAGGTCAACGCACAACTGGCCGTTGATCCACGTGCGGACGCGGCTGCCGACGGCGACGATCTCGTACTTGTTCCATTCGTTCGGCTTGACGTGCTGCTCGCCGGGCTTGTCCCAGAGGAGTGCGCGGCCGCTTTCTTCGTAGAGCTTGCCCCACCAACCGGCGCCGGCGTCGGCCTGGTAGCCGAGCATCTCGCCGTCCGGGAGCGCCTTGCTGCGAATCTGGACGCCGGAATTGGCTTCATTCGGCGTGAGCTTCATTTCGAGCGACAAGCGGAAATCGGCCGGCGCGATTTCGCTCACCAGGAAGGTATTGTGTTCCAGACCTTCCGTGCGGCCGACGATTTCGCCGTCTTCCACGGACCAGACGGACGTATCGCCGGTCCAGCCGGTGAGATCCTTGCCGTTGAAAATCGCGCTCGCGGTCTCCGGAGTGGCAGCGGCCGGCACCTGCGCGGGCGCTGCGAGATAGGCGACCAGCGAACGCACTTCGCGCTCGCCAAGTTGCGAAAGCAGGTCGTCCGGCATCATCGATTTTTCGCTCATCGCGCGGTCTTCGATGTCTTCCTTCGGAATCACGAGCGTCGCGTCGGCGTTGACCACCGTGACGTTGTTGTCATCCTCGTTGGTGACGATGCCGTTGATGATCCGCCCGTCGGCGAGCGCAAAGACTTGCACCTGGTACGCCTTGCCGATCACCGCGCTCGGGTCGACCATATTCGAGAGCAAGTAATCGAGGTCGGCACGATTCGAGCCGGTCAACTCGGGACCGACCTTGGCGCCCGTGCCGAACAGCGTGTGGCATTGCTTGCACGTCTTGTCGAACATCGCCCGGCCCAGGAACGGATCGGCGATGCCGGCCGACGACGGGGCCGAGGTGAGCAGGTCCTTGAGGTGTTCAATCAACTCGGCCTTATCTTCCGGGGTATCGCGGAGTGCGCCCCAGATCTTGGCGATGGCATCCTGCACGCGCTGATCCTCGTGGCTGCGCAACTGGCGCAGAATCTCCGCCGAAAAATCGGTGGCCGGTACTTCTTGCTTCGCTACGGCGTCGAGCAAGGCCACGGCGTAGTCTGCTCGGCCGGAGAGCGTGTTGAGCGCGGCCCGTTTGGCGTTCTGGCTGAGTCCGCTGTAGGCTCGTAAGACGACGCCAGGCGTGTTCGGATCGTCGTACGACGCGAGCGCTCGCAGAGCAGCTTCGGCCAACGCGGGATTGTTGATCAGGCCTTGCAGGTCCTTCGCCAAACCGTCGGCGCGGACATTAACGAGCGCCTGCAACGCCGCGGCGCGTTCTTCGCCAGAAGCGCTGTCGCTCAGCAATACTTCGCGTTGCGCACCAAGTTGCTTGGCATCGCCGAAAAGCAACGCCAAGGCCGCGGCCGCACTGCGCACATCGGCGTTGTCGGATTTCGTGAGTCGGGCATAGGCCGCGCTCCAGGCCTTCGGCATGGCCACTTGCCGGCGTCCGGCGAGGCCTTGTCGCAGTGCTTCCAACACCGTCGCGTCGTCATCGGGATTGACCGCCTTGGCGGCCAATGTGTTCGAAATCAGCGAATCGAGAATCGTATCGTCACGCAACTGCGTTAGCCGGCGAATCAAGTAATTGCGCACCAGCGGAATCTTAGTCTGCGCGAGATACTTCATTCCTTGCGCGGGATCATTCGCAGCCACGCGTTCCGCGGCGTACCAATACAACAGCGGCAAGTTGTGATCGTTCGCGTCTTCGCCATGCGTCAGCAAACGGCCGACCAATTCCTTGCCGGAGTCGACCGGCAGGCGAATGGCCGCGCTCGCCAAATAAAGCCGCACCACGGGGAACGAATCGGTAGCTGCCAAGGCCAACAGTTCTTTTTGAATGGCGGGCGATACAGAGCCCCCCTCGGCCGCGAATTGAATGCACCACGCGCGGAAATACTCGCCCACGTTATGCAGCCCGCGTACCAATAACCGGTCATTCAGCCCGCCGATGGCCTGCAAGGCCCAGAGCGCCCTGAGTCGCACGCGTTCTTCCCCCTCGCCAAAGGCCACTTCTGTGAGTGCCTGTTGAACGCGCGGATTCGATCCCCGTTCCTGAAGAATGCGCCGCGCATGGCGCGCGAAGTACTCATTCTTGTTTGCGAGGTGTTCGACGAGTTCTCCGGATGGCAACGATTTGAGGTCCACCGCCGGCGCGGGTTTGGCGTCACCGTAGCTGATCTTGAAGATGCGGCCGTTGGAGCGATCGTGGCCTGGCACATCGCCGTGATGGCATTGATTGGCGTCGTACCAATCGATCATGTAGACCTGGCCGTCTTGCCCGTAGGTAAAATAGAGCAACTGCGACCAGGAATCATTCGCAAAGAGAAAGTCCGGCGAGCGATCGCCGACATAGCCGGACCCGCGCCGCGCGATTTGATCGACGTTCAATCGCGCGCCGTGAATGTTGTTCATGAACAACTTCTCGCGATACTCGTCCGGCCAAACGCCGCCGAGATAGAACATCGCGCCGGAATGCGCGTGCCCGCCCCCGGCGACGTCAGAACGGTTGTTGCCGGAATGAGGCGTCGCGCCGATCCAGTGGCGATGCAGCGCGATGGTGTCGATGTCGCTGTAGGTGTACGGATTGAAATGCTGTCCGGCCTGACGCAGATAACGCCCATTCTGGACCATATGATACAAGTGCGGGATCACGCAGGCGGTAATGAAGCACTGGCCTTGATCGTTGAAATCGACGCCCCAGGGATTGCTCGTCCCTTCGGCGAAGACCTCGAATTGATGCTTCGTCGGATGGTAGCGCCAGATGCCGGCGTTGATCGGCACGCGCTCATTGTCTGGCGTGCCCGGTTTGCCGACGCGTGAGTGCGTGAACACGCCATGGCAGCCATAGAGCCAACCGTCCGGGCCCCACATGAAGGAGTTCAATGTCTCGTGCGTGTCCTGATAGCCCCAGCCATCAAGCAACACCTGCGGCGGGCCGTCCGGCGTGTCGTCGCCGTTGGCGTCGGGAATGAACAAGAACTGCGGGGCGGAACCGACCCAGACGCCCCCGAAGCCGAGTTCCAGGCCGCTCACCAGGTTCAGTTTGTCCATGAATACCTTGCGGGTATCAAACGCGCCGTCGCCGTTGGTGTCCTCGAAGATCAGAATGCGGTCCTTGCCTTCTCCTTCCGGCTGACGCAATGGATAGCCGTACGCCTCTGCCACCCACAAACGCCCGCGATCGTCGATCGCAAGCGAGATCGGCTGTTGCACATCCGGCTCGCCCGCGAACAGCGAGACTTTGAAGCCCGCCGGCACGGTCATCGCCGCGGCGGCGTCCGCGGGATTCAAGCCCGCGTGAGCATAGATATCGATGGCCGTGGCAATGCTCCGCGCCGGCAGATCGGGCTTCTCGGCATGGAAGCGAAAATCATCGAAGTTGATATGCCCCCAGCCGCCGGATTGGCGATCCACCAGCCGCACAAAGATTTGCTGGCCGACATGCTTGGTGAGGTCGACGGCCACCGGCGACAGGTTTTCCGTATCTTGCCCCGTGACCCGGGCGATCACCTGGCCGCCATCCTGGAGCACGAGTTCCACGCACGTCGCGGGCGAACTACCGCCGCCGATCAAAAAGCTGCAGTACGGTGCGGCAACCGCGAACGGCGCCGACGACAAGGTTCCCTGGGGCGCATCGCCGCCGACTTCAAAACTGCCGACCCAGTACTCGCCGGCATGTTGGCTCTGCATGTCGCTGCGGCGCGCGGCCACGGCGTCCCCGTGAACCGGCTGCTTCGCGAAGGCTTCCCCGTCGGCGGTCCAACCGTCCAGCGTGCCTGCTTCGAAGTCGAGGTTCAGTGACTTACCCGCGGCATCGGTCGCCGCAACGCCGCCTCGATCGGCCTGCGGTTCGGCGGCCATCGCCATCGGCGACGCCAGCCAGCAAGCCAGGGAAACAAGCGGCAAGGTGCGGCGAAACCGCCGAAGCGAGCACTCCATGAGGCATTCCTTGGAACGATGTTGGGTCGCGCTGCGATGGGAGATGGGATGCGGCTGTGGTTGCGGGGAATGGAATCGTCCCGCGCGGCGAGTGACGGGAACGCCCCGACGCCCATTTTTGACACCGACGTCGACGGCGATTCCCCCAGACACTTTAAGTCCCCGCCAGCCTGAATAAAAGAGCGCGGACCGCCCGACCGGAGCGTTTCGACCGCCCGCGGGGAAGCGCTTCCGACGTGGTTCGTCCGGTTCAATACTGCCCTTCGATCTTTTCCGCGCCGACCTATACTTGCGGTTCGCAAATTGGCCGGCAAACACTCGCTCCCTACTCAGCCTTCCCATGACCTACGACTGCATCATCCTCGGCGCCGGCCACAACGGCCTGGTGACCGCGTTCTATCTCGCTCGAGCCGGCTGGAAGGTGCTCGTGCTGGAGCGCCGCAACCTGGTCGGCGGCGCGGCGGTCACGGAAGAGCTGTGGCCCGGCTACAATGTCTCCACGGCCTCCTACGTCGTCAGTCTATTGCTACCCGACATCGAAAGAGACATGCGGCTGGCCGACTACGGCTACAAGGTGCTCGCTCGCAATCCTTCATCGTTCACGCCATTGGAGGACGGCCGGCACCTGTTCATGGGCCGGGACATGGCGCTCAATCAGCGCGAGATCGGCAAATTCTCCGCGCGCGACGCGGAGCGCTATCCCGACTACGAGCACTTGCTGACCCGCGTGGCCGACTGCCTGGCCCCGGTCCTGGAAAGCACGCCGCCGGATTTGCTGCCGCTCCCGGAGACCTGGCGGAAGATCGGTCTCGGCAAGCGGATCACGGACGCCAAGCGGGGCTGGTCGCTGTACCAGGCCATGTCGAACCTCGGCGCGCAACTGCCCGAGGCGCTCGAAATCCTCACCGGCAACGCGCGGACCATTCTCGATCGTTGGTTTGAGTCCGACGTGCTCAAGGCCACGCTGGCCACCGATGCGATCATCGGCAACTTCCAACCAATCTCCGCGCCCGGTACAGCGTATGTCTTGCTGCATCACGTGATGGGGAGCGCCGGCGGCGCGCGGGGCGTCTGGGGTTACGTACAAGGAGGCATGGGTGCGCTCACGCAGGCGATGGCGCGCGCGGCGCAAGCCGTGGGCGTGGAAATCCGTGTCGATTCGCCCGTCGAAAAAATCCTGACGAACAACGGCCGTGTGCGCGGCGTGAAGCTGACGTCCGGGAAAGAAATCGGCGCGAAGCGCGTGGCGTCGTGTGTCGATCCGCATTTAACGTTCGAGAAGATGCTCGCGCCCAGCGACCTGCCGCCGGACTTTTTGGCAGCGGTGAAACGTATCGACTATGCCAGCGCCAGCATGAAGATCAATCTCGCGGTGAGCGAGTTGCCGAACTTCACTTGTTTGCCGGGCAATCAGGAAGTGCAGCCGCAACACCGCGGTACGATTCACATTGGTTGCACCGTCGATTACCTGGAGCGCGCTTACGACGACGCCAAGTATGGCCGCCCCTCGGAGCGGCCGATTGTCGAGATGACGATTCCGACGTCCGTCGACAAGACGATCACGCCACCGGGGCATCATATCCTGTCGTTGTTCGTGCAGTATGCGCCGTACAAACTGGCGAATGGCCACTGGGACGACATCAAGGAGTCGTTCGCTGATCGCTGCGTGGCGGAGATCGCAAGGTTCGCGCCGAACGTCCCCGGTTCCATCCTGCATCGCCAGGTGATTTCGCCGCTCGATCTGGAACGCACTTACGGCCTTACGGGCGGCAACATCTTTCAAGGCGCGATGCCGCTGCATCAACTCTTCAACATGCGCCCCGTCGCCGGCTGGAGCGACTACCGCACGCCGGTTTCGGGACTGTACCTGTGCGGCAGCGCAGCACATCCCGGCGGCGGCGTGATGGGGGCCTGCGGCAAGAACGCAGCGCAAGAAATGCTCCGTGACGCGGGCTGGGCGACCGCGTGAGGCGATTCCGTGAAACGTCGGGGCGTGAGGCTACTCCACTACGCCGCGCGGTTCAATAATCGCTAGCACGAACATCCACGCACAAATCATCGTGATTACCAGCAACCAAAATCCATTGCCGAAACGCCTGTGACCGCGGTTGCTGGTTGCTGGCGATGGCGAGTTATTTTCTACGGTTCTTCCGGAATTTTAATGGGTGATCGGTAGTCTGTGCGCAGCCTGTAGTCGAGAATGCCATCGATGAGTCGCCTCACCGAACATTACCGGCTGTTG
>JAWXBP010000032.1 GCA_034440135.1 Planctomycetia bacterium | reverse complement strand
GTTGTAGTTGCTGCCCATCACGGCGCCGTAGGCGCCGGCGCATTCAATCACCAAGAAATCGCCGATTTGCGCCACAGGCAACGAGCGCTTGCAAACGAAGCCGCCGTCTTGCTGCGTGAAGATATCGCCGGATTCGCACAACGGCCCGCCGACCACGACGTCCTGCTCGGCGCGGGATTCCATCTTGCCGGACGCTGTGGCGATCGAAATCGGATGATACGCGCCGTAGAGAATCGGACGCGCAAGGTTATTGAAGCCAGCGTCGACCACGTAGAACGTGTTGCTCCCCATCTGCTTGACGGCCCGCACCTCGGCGAGCAAGTAACCGCTCTCCGCGACGAGAAAGCGGCCCGGCTCGAGCTCCAAATGTACCGCATGTCCGAACGTGTCGGCCAGTCGATTCCGCGTGTCGTCCCAGAGGCGATGATACGCGGTGAGATCGGCATGCGTGTCGCCAGGGCGATAGGGCGTCGGCAATCCGCCGCCCGCGCTGATCGTGGTCAACGTGCGGCCGATTTCGCGCGCCAGTCTTTCCGAAGCGCCGCAAACCTGAGCGAGATGCTCGATGTCGGCGCCCGAGCCGATGTGCAAATGCAGCCCCGTCACGCCGAGGCCGTGCCGATCGGCGCGGCGCAATGCGTCGTGCAGGTTTTCGTGCCAAATACCGTGCTTGGAGTGCTCGCCGCCGGTGTTGGTCTTCTGGCTATGGCCGTGGCCGAAGCCCGGGTTGATCCGCAACGTGATGTTGCCGCCGGGAGAGCGTTCGCCGTACTGATCGATCATGTCCGGCGAGCCGCAATTGACGTGCAGGCCGTGACGCAGCACCGACTCCAGCGCCTCGCGATCGAAGATATCGGCCGTGTAAACGATCGGGGGCGGATCGCCTGCCGTCGCGTAACCGGCGGCGATCGCGCGTTCGATTTCGCCCGCGCTCACGGCGTCGACCAGCACGCCGTGGCGGCGCATGAGGTCGAGAATGGCGATGTTCGAGCAAGCCTTTTGCGCGAAGCGCACGGTCTCGAACATGCTCAAGTCTTGAATCCGCTCGACGATCTTGCCGGCGTCGTAAAAATAGGCTGGCGTCCCGAATTCGCGGGCCAGTTCGACCACCGGCAGGCCGGCAATCTCGGTACGGAGAGTGGAGAATTCGGTCGCCGAAGCCATGGGCTTGTTTCGCTCGTTCAGAGTTGGGCGTCAGCGACGCCGTGGAAATACGATCAACGGGTCGATGCTAGCAAACCCCGTGGCGGGTCAACAGGGGCGACCCTTTGCGCATCGAGTAGACACGAACGCCGCTCGGCGGTTCACTGGAGCGCCAACTGCGTTTGGATATCCTACGAATCGGAGTCCGCCGTGGCGGGCCCCTTCGGAACCGGCAAGATCCAGTTTTCCAGCAGCGACTTCCGCTCTTCTGGCGTGCCGGAGACGAACGTCGTAGCGCGGGCTTCGTCCTTGAGCAGTTTCTGCACCAGCGGCAGGGCGTCCTCGGGCTTGAGCGCGCCGATGACCTGGTAATAACGCAGCTCCAGCAATACCGGCAGCGGATTCTCCTGTCCGCCGGCGCCGACCATCTTTGCCGCTTGCTTCAAGACCTTGTCGGCCACTTTCTCGCCGGTCAGGTCGGGGACGTCCTTGAATTCGAGGGCTTCCTCGGTCGCCTTTAGCCATTGGGCCGTGTTCTTGCGGCGCGCCGAAGCGTCGTTAGCGGCGATGGTCGCCGCGTCGCCGCCCGAGGAATTGCCAAAAGAGCCGCCGTAAGCACTGCCGCCGCCGTCAGGCAGCGGAACCGGTTCGGATTCGCGGCCGACGTTCTTCTTCGTCGCCACGTCCACCACGACCCATTGAATCGCCGGCTCAGTGCTGCGCGTGTTCTTGGTCGTCATTTCGGCGATCAGCAGCACGTCCACTTCGGCCTTCGCGGCGGCCGTTAGCAACTTTCTGCGATCACCTTTGCCGAGAATCACCAAACCGCGCGGCGCTTGTTCGGCGACGGCGTCTAATTCCTCATTGGTGGGCGGGGTCGTGGAACTCGCCGCGCCGGAGCTTGGTCCACGCGGACCGTACGGACTGCTCGACGCTTCCAGTCGGTAGTTAACGCCGGAATTGGCGTTCTCATTGTCCGACTTCTTGCGATCGTATTCAAACAACTTACCGAACTCGCCCTTGTCGAGGCGCCTGCGGATTTCTTTCACCATGTCACTGCCAACTTCTCCGGCGAGATCATCAAAGTCCTTGATCGGATCGACGACTTCTTCCTCATCGTCGTCTTCGCCCGACGTTACGGCGCCAGTGTTACGGCCGTAGGGACTCCCCGCTCGGCCCGCGGTTCCGCCAGCCGAGTCGGCGCGCCGCTTCGGATCAGGCATCGCGCCAACGCCCCAACGCAACTGATGCACGGGTCGCGTGAGCTTGTTCCAATGCATGACTTCTTTTTTCAGCACTTCGTCATCGGACGTGATGGCGGCCGCGAGCGACAGGCGGGCAGCTTCTTTGTCGTGGCCCAAGTCAATTGCGCGCTGCGATTCTCCGGCCCAACCCGGCGGATACTTCTTCGTGCTCGTCGCCGCAGTAGCAGTGGTCGTGTCACCGCTGGCCGGCGCGGTGCTTTCAGTCGCTGTGGGCGCGGCTGCCGCGGCTAGCAAGGCGTTCAAATCCACCGTCTCGCCCCCCGCGAACGTGAATAACCCAGCCGCGGTGTCGGTCGCGGTGTTGAGCGCAATGGTATGCACCTGACCGTCGAGCCACAGCGCCAGGAACACGCCGGAATATGCCTTGTCGAGACCCTCGGTCGGCTTCGCGGCGTCATAAGCCAAGTCGTCCGGCGCGGTCCAGGTCACGGCCTTTTCCGCGTTCGCTTGTACGAGCAGAATCGTGTTGCTCGGACCGTCGGACGCCATGACCAGCGTGGCGCCCTCCTTGTGTCCCAGCACCGTCCCGTCGCCCACCGGCGCAACGATTGTAGTTTTGCCTGCTTCACTGATGCCGGGCACCGCAAAGACCGAAGGCATTTTCTCGACGAGCGCCTTGTTATGCTCGCTGTCCCAGGCTTCGTCTTGTTTGAACTGATCGAACAATTCCTTCTGTCCCAAGAATGGCAGCAGCGAGACGCGCCAACTCAAGAGCGGTTTGCCATCGGCCGACATCGTGGCGGCCGTGGGCAATTTGTTGTTCGTGGAGAGATACGTATGCGCGGCGATGCCGAGTTGCTTGAGCTGGCTCTCGACCACTCGTCGCGCGGCATCGGACCCCGGCGGCAGGATCAAATCTCGCTTCAAAGTTCCCGCCAGGCTTTCGACCATCGGTTGGTCAAGCGAACCGGAAATCAGCACATGTTGATTGTTCTCCCCGCCGCGTTCGACCTTCATCGTCTTGGCGAATTGATCCCACGCGTCATAGCCTTTGCTTTGGAGCGCTTGCTGTTCCGGCGAGAGGCCGGCGCTCAGTGCATTCCGCTGCATGCCGACGGCCATGCCGATCATCCCTTGCATCCCTTGCAGCGTACTCCACAGTTGCTGCGCGCCGTCAGCATTCGGCATCGCGATATCAATCGTCAACTTAGCGCCCGAGGCGAGATCCACGGCGAACGTGCCTTCGGGAATCGCCGACGCCATCACGCCCAGCATCGACGACACGTTCGAGCCCGCGGCGGCCGTCGGCATCAGGGCGCCGACCGACGGTTGCCCCCCGGCGCTTTTCTTTGCGCCGAAGATGGCGAACTCGGGCGGGGCTTCGCGCAACGTCTCGCCTAGAGTCTTTGGAACCGGCGCCGCGGCTGCTTCTTCCGCGACGGCAGCCGGCGGGCCGTAGGGCGACCCACTGGGTGGACCATACGGCGAGCCGCTCGAAGCCCCTGCGGCAGGAGCATTGAAATAGCTTTGCAACGCGGCTTCGCGGCCGATGATCAACGACTGAGGATCAAAGAAGCAAACGGCGTCGCTATCGGCTTGCGTCGAACGATAGATCTTTTGCGCGCCGGCGAATTGCTCCGTGCTCTCCAAACTTCGCGACGAACGGACCTTCGCCTCGTCGATCGGCACGTTCGCGCGAATAATGCGAACCGTCGTTTCCGGTGCTGGCAACATCGCATTCAAACCGCCGGAAGTGTCCGAAGCAGCGGCGGGAGCCGACGTGCCTGCCGTCATATTGGGGCCATAGGGGCTGCCCGACGGCGGTCCGTAGGGAGAACTCCCTTCGCGACCGCCGTAAGGTGCGGACGGGACGGAGCTACCCGGGCTGCCGCCGACGAAAACGAGAATGACTTCGTCGATTTGCGAGGATTCCAGGCCGTAGTCGCTGCGCAGTCTTTCGGTGATTTTGACCGCCGCTTCGGAAGCGCCCACCGGCGAGACCAGCAGTTTCGGCACGCGAATGACCGTGGCGCCCGACACCGAATCGGGGATCGTGGCGTAAACGTCTCCCACCGCTGGGGCGGCAGCCTCTTCGACGGAGGCGCTCACAGGCGCTACCGGACCTCCGGGAGGGGCTGCCGGACCTGCCGTGGTGGCCGGCGGCGGACTCCCGCCGCCGCAACCTGCTTGGACGGCTAGCGTGGTCGAAATCAGCAAGCCCAATAGCCGCCTCAGCATCGTCGAGTCCTCCCCGATTACTTCGCGAATGCGCTGGAACCGTCGCCAGATAGGTCGCCGCGCCGCGGAAATGAGGGGCGCCAAGCCTGCGCGCACCGCCCCGTCCCCTATCATACCCGGGCCACGGACAAAGGTTTTGCTCCGCCGCGATCCCCGGCTGTTTTTGAACGCCGCCATTATGTTCCGCGAACGCGGTCGCTGTCGAGAGAAAAGATCGCGCTCTCCGCAACGCGTCGACCCGGAACCCGGTGTGGCTGGCGACGATTCCGGGATAAACTGTCGTGCGGTACACCACTCACTGGATCTTGATTGCCGCAATGCCCCAACCTCGCGTCCTGATTCTGCGTGCACCGGGTACAAACTGCGACGAGGAGACGGCGTACGCCTTCGAGCGCGCCGCCGGTAAGGCCGAGCGCTGGCATGTCAATCAGCTGCTCGAACAGTCCGCTGCGCTCGCCGATTTCCAAATCCTCTGCCTGCCGGGGGGGTTCAGTTACGGCGACGATCTCGGCGCCGGCCGGATTCTCGGCCAGCAACTGCGGCGGCACTTGGCCGGCGCGATGCAAGAATTCAAGGCCGCCGGCAAATTGATTCTCGGCATCTGCAACGGCTTTCAGATCCTCATCAAATCCGGCTTACTGCTCGAAGACGATCCGCAGACCGGCCCGCCCGCCACGCTGACGTGGAACGCGTCGGGCCAGTTCGTCGACCGCTGGGTTGAGCTGCTGAACCCCGGCTCGCCATGCGTGTACTTCGCCGGCATCGAGGAACTGTATCTGCCGATCGCCCACGCCGAAGGAAAGTTCGTGCCGCGCGACGATTCGGTGCTGCGTCAATTGCAGGAACGCGGACAGATCGCTTTGCGCTACGCCCACGCCGGGAAACCAGCCGGCCTGGCGTTTCCGGCGAACCCCAACGGGGCCGTCGACGACATCGCCGCGGTCTGCGACCCGACCGGCCGCGTCTGCGGACTGATGCCCCATCCAGAACGCTTCATCGATCGCGTGCAACACCCGCGCTGGACGCGGGAAAAGCTCCCAGAAGCCGGCGCGGGATTGCGAGTGTTCGAGAACGCGGTGCGGTATTTCGCATAGCGCCGGCAGCGCAGGTTGTCTTCGGTTCGGTGACGTCTTGCCCTGGCCCCGTAATGGCGAATCGCCCCCATTTTTGCTATTCTCGGCTAAACGGATTTCCATCGCCAAATCACATCGGAGGGCGCCGCTGATGGCTTCGCCGCTGCGTTCCTTGATCGCCACGGGCACCAAGCTCTGGCTTGATTCGATCGACCCCGACCTGGTGAAGTCCAACCGCGCCCTGGGCGCGACCGGGGCCACTTCGAACCCGATTATTGTCGCCGACCTGCTCAAGACAGGGCGCTTCGACAATGCGATCGAGACCTCGCTGGCCGAAGGGCACAGCGATGAGACGATCGCCTGGGAGATGACCGATCGCCTGGTCCGTCAGGCCCAGGACGTCTTTTTGCCAGTCTGGCAAGAAACGTCGGGCAACGACGGTTACGTCAGCTTCGAGCTGGACCCGTTACTCGAAGACCCCGCGGCCGGCCCGCCGCATGCCGAACGCGTGGCGCGGTATGTCGAATTGGGCAAGCAGTGGGCCGCCGGACACCAGAATCGGATGATCAAGGTGCCGGCCACGCCCGCGGGACTCGACGCGCTCGAATCGCTGGCCGCCGCCGGCGCAACGCTGAACGTCACCCTGATTTTTTCCTCGCGGCAATATCAGGCCGCGCGCGACGCGGTCTGGCGCGGCGCTCAACGGCGCTCGGCCGGCTTGGCCGGGTTCAAATCGGTGTACAGCATTTTCGTCTCGCGGTTGGATGTCTACACGGATCAAGCGGTGACGCAGCTTTCACCCGCCGCGCAGGGCCAGGTCGGCATCGTCAACGCGAAGCGGATCTGGCAAGAAAATCAGACCTTCTGGGCGGACAAGAAGTTGCCGCTCCAACAGGAGATGATCTTCGCCAGCACCGGCACGAAGAAGAAGGAAGATTCGCCGTGGAAGTACGTGGAGGCGTTCTCCGGCAGCGACATCGAGACCAACCCGCCGGGCACGAACAAGCTGGTTCAGAACAGCGGCTGGACCTTAGCCCGCAAGATCGACGAGATGCCGAAGCCGAGCGTCCTCGAAGAGATCGACAAGAAGGTGGATATGAAGAAGCTCGAAGAGACGCTGAT
>JAWXBP010000031.1 GCA_034440135.1 Planctomycetia bacterium | reverse complement strand
GTACCGCATGGCATCCGAGCCTCCAGGGTGCAATCGGAATTCCAATTCCGACCGCAAGTGTTTAACCTGAAGCAGACCGAATCGTCAACAGAGCCTAGCTACCCTGCGCACGTTTTCGTTGTTGGGGATCGACGCCCTGCCGGTCGAGGTTGAAGTTGACGTCTCGGACTCGGCCTTGCCGAAGACCGTGCTCGTCGGTTTGCCGGAGGCCGCGGTCAAGGAGAGCACGCACCGCGTCGAACGGGCGCTCGTGAATTCCGGCTATCAGCGACCGACCGGACGCATCGTGATTAACCTCGCCCCGGCCGAGTTGCCGAAGCAGGCCGCGTCTTTTGATTTGCCGATTACGTTAGGCATTCTCGCCGCCAGCGGGCAATTCTCATCGGAGATATTTTCGCGATACGCGGTAGTCGGGGAATTGGCGCTGGATGGTTCTACGCGTCCCGTGAAAGGGGCGCTGTCGATGGCGATCGCCGCGAAGCAATTGCCGGGACTGAAAGGTTTGATCGTGCCGCGCTCCAGCGCGCGCGAGGCGGCCGTCGTGGAAGGGCTCGACGTGATTCCGATCGGCTCGCTTTCCGAAGCGGTCGCCTACCTCGCCGGCGCCATTCAGCTAGAACCGGAACCGTCCGGCCTGGCGGAGATTTTTCAGGAACTGGGCCGCTACGACGCCGATTTCGCCGACGTGCGCGGGCAGGAAATGGCCAAGCGCGCGATCACCGTGGCAGCGGCCGGGGGGCACAACATCCTGATGCTCGGCCCGCCTGGCTCCGGCAAGACGATGCTCGCTAAGCGGATCCCCACGATCCTGCCCGATCTGGCCGCGCAGGAATCGATCGAAACTTCGCGCATCTATAGCGCGATGGGCTTACTGCCGCCGGGGCAGCCGCTGTTGGCGATCCGCCCGTTTCGCAGTCCGCATCATACGATCAGCGACGCGGGCCTGGTCGGCGGCGGTTCCGTGCCGGCGCCGGGCGAGATCAGTCTCTCGCACAACGGCGTGTTGTTTCTGGACGAGTTGCCGGAGTTCAATCGCCGCACGTTGGAAGTGCTTCGGCAGCCGCTCGAAGACGGCACGGTGACGATCAGCCGGGCGTTGAGCAGCACGACGTTCCCCGCGTTGTTCATGCTCGTGGCGGCGCTCAATCCCTGCCCCTGCGGATATCGCAGCGATCCGCGGCGGGAATGCCATTGCACACCGGTTCAGATCGAGCGCTACATGGCCAAGATCAGCGGCCCGCTGTTGGACCGCATCGACATCCACCTGGAAGTGCCGTCGGTCCCCTACAAGGAACTCTCCTCCACGACGCCCGGCACCAGCAGCGCGGCGATGCGCGAACAAGTCGCCGGCGCGCGCAAACGCCAGGAGCAACGATTCCATGGCAGCAAGACGCGCCAGAACGCCCGCATGACCCACCGCCAAAACCGCACGCACTGCGTCCTCGACGCGACGGGCCAAGACCTGTTGAAAGCCGCAGTCACCGAACTCGGCCTCTCCGCCCGCGCCCACGACAAAGTGCTCCGCGTAGCGCGCACGATCGCGGACCTGGACGCGAGTGACGAGATCCAGGCGCAACACGTTAGCGAGGCGATTAACTACCGGATGCTGGATCGGGCGCTTTGGAAATGAGCATGGGAATGCGTTGGCAAGCTAAACGCCGTCCATTTCTTCCGATGTATCGCGGCGGATTTGACAAATGTCCGGTTGTTGTATTATAATTCAACATCGAACAAGGACGATTGAGTGGCGTTTCGATTTGTGCTTTGGGATCTCGATGCTGATCCCCATGGCAATGTCCAACATTGTCTGCGGCATCACGTCAGCAAAGAGGAAGTTGAGTACGTATTGTCGAATCCCACTTATGAAACGATCAGTCGGTCGTCCGGATATCCGATTGTGTTTGGCGTCACCGCGGAAGGGCGTCAGATATTCGTCGTGTTCGAGCGGATCGACGACGACACGGTGTATCCGGTGACCGCGTTCGACGCAAATTGAGGGCGCAATCATGAAGCGAATCACACGAGACAGGCGGCTGGCTGGCGATGAGATTGCGAAGTATGACAAGATTCGCCAGCAAGTCGCCAGTGAAGTGCCTGAACTCATCGAGCGTCATCGAGAGCGGATGGCGACCTTGAACGACTTGCCGCGCCTGCTGGATGAGCTCAAAGCGGCGCGCGAATCGAAGGGTTTGAGTCTGCAGGATCTCACGGACCTGACAGGCATGGACCGATCCGCTCTTTCTAAGCTGGAATCGGGACAGCGCACCAATCCGACGGTGGAGACATTGATTCGGTACGCTGAGGCGGTCGGGAAACGACTGGTCGTGGGGTTGCGCGACGCGTGAACGATTGTCGATCGCGGCGATAATTCGACGCGGTTACCTTGGCAGCGAGTGAGAACGTCCAGGCGCAGCACATGAGCGAACCGATTAACTACCGGATGCTGGATCGGGCGCTTTGGAAGTAGGAGTTGGCATCCGACGCGCTAAATAATTCTTTGCTCATGAGAGGAATCCAAAAGCCCTCAGTTCTTTGCTGATCTGAGTAAACGCGTCTTGAATGCGTTCCTTTTGAAATGGAATCCACACCTTCTCCGAATAGTTTGACGCGAACTTAACGTCGGATTCCTTCAAATATACAATTCTCTCACCAACATTCGACGCAGCTTGCAACATACCAATCTCGTTCTCGACATTCGGACGTGCGCGTTGCTCACCTGAGGACGTTTCGTCCTCTGCCGTCGCCAATATAATTGCGCCCGTGCAAAGCCCCATGTAATGGCGGACTTTCTCGTTCACCGACATGTTCAGGTTTGGCATGTCAAGAACTGCAATGGGTGATAGCCCAATCGCATCAAGGAAGGCCTGCAATGCGCGAACATGCGTCAGCGTCGGCCCGCCATGTGACAGAAACAAGTAGGGGGTTGTGCGTACCGGAGGATCGATTGCCAACCGCTCAACACAATAGCGATACCCGACCAACTTCACGTGTGCATAACGAAGGCCGCTGTCAAACCATGCCAAGTGGGCTTTCTGTCGCTCAGCTTCATCTGCCAGTCCCTCTGCCGGCGGGGCGATAAAGTAAATCCCCTTGAATGATCGGAGTGCCTCGGATGTCGATCCAAAAATGGCTTCAATTGTCGACTCGCACGCATTGAGCCAGCACGCGAATTCTGCGTTCCAGGGCGATAGGTCATTCAAGAATTGTGCATGAAGGCGCTCGGCCTCGACGAGCAGTCCGTCAATTGCCGAAAGCATTTGCTGTTTCGTTAACATGTCGGGTTTCGCACATTTGCTGTGAAGGCATCGCATTGCGTCGGCCAATGTGTAATCTACATTCCGTCGTAGCAATCGCAATTCTACTTTCCCCTCAATCTCGCATGCACATCCAGAACCTCGCCCGCGTCTCCGCCTTCACCACCAAGGACGGGTCTGAGATCCGCGAGTTGCTGGCGCATCGCAATTCGTGTATTCGGAATCAGAGTCTCGCCGAAGCCCGTGTGGCGGTCGGCGGGGCGACGGCGCCGCACTATCATCCGCGGGCGGAGGAGATTTACTACATTCTCCGTGGCGCGGGCTCGCTGCGGGTCGACGAGGAAACCCGCGACGTCGGCGTGGGGGACGCGATTGCCATCCCGCCGGGCGCGGTCCACACGATCCGCAACATGGGCGACGAACCGCTCATCTTTCTTTGCTGCTGCGCCCCAGGCTATGAACACGAAGACACGGTGCTCGTTTAGGCGGCCGGCGAATTTTCACCACGGAGTCACGGAGGCACGGAGAGGAAGAGAGGATTTAACCGCGAAACACGCGAAACACACGAAAACTGAGGAAAGAAAAGAAGTAGCAACGAAACTCCACTCTCTCGTTCCGTGCCTTTCCGTGTTTTCCGTGGACCAAATTCTCATCCACCCTTTTTCGTGTGATTCGCGTGTTTCGCGGTTAAATCTTTCCCTTCCGTGCCTCCGTGACTCCGTGGTGCATCCGTACGCCTTTGCCAATCAGTAAGGATTAGCTAAGCGGAACACTTTCCGCAGCCGTGTTTCGCGGCAGAATCGCTGCGCTCTACGTGGTAGGCGATGCTTACTAGGCTTTTCCTGTCTCGCCAGTTTACGGCAACAGCCCGTCTTGCCGATTCTACGTACTGAGATTGTCCATCAGGGATGTTGAACTCGCAGGGAAGCCAGAGGGTAACGCCCGTGTTTGCTCGCCATCGCCAGCCGTCGGGGCCGATGTGGCCGTATATCGGCCTGTTGGGGTTGCTGTTCGCGCTCAGCGTCACCGCGCCGCGCGCTTGGGCGCCAAAGCCGCGCGTTGCCGCGCCGCGCCCGTTTGCGTCGGCCAAGCAGCGGCTCGCCGTGGCCGCGGCGAGCATTGCGCTACCGCGGGCCGAAACGGCGCCCGTGGCGAAGTCGGTCTTCATTCAGGCGGTGTTCGCGGGCGCGAAAAAGCGCTCGCTCGAGCCTGCCGGGACGGCGCCGGTGCGTATCGCCATGCTGCCGGCCGTGGCGCCGCTGGGCCTGCAAGACGACGCAGCGCCGGCGGTGACCGCCAACGGACTGTATGAGCCGCTGGCCCCGGGCGAGATCGACTTGCCGGTGGAACCCGTGCTGCTGGACGACGCCGCCTGGCAACTGGCGTTGGCAGACGAAGCCGACGACGACACGGCGCAGGACGAAGCCCCCGTGGAGCAGTTGGCGCTCGTCCCGAGCGTGTCGGTCGATGAGATCGATGTCGCGCCGATTGCCAACCAGCCGGTGATCGTTCCTGTGTCGAACGCTTGGCTGCAGCCGACCGCGCTGTTGGATCGCCTGAACGCCCTGGCCAGCGAGTGCGAATGCGGTCCCTGGGCGTTGAGCGCGGCCGAGGCGGTGGAAGCGTTCGCCAATGCGAATCCCCGCGACCTGGACGCCGCCGCGCCGGCGCTGGCCGCGGTTTGGCAGCGGCTGTTCGAAGGCGAAGCGCTGGCCGAGGAGCAGTCCCGCCCGGCGTTGGCCACGCAGTTGCGCCGCACGTGCGATGCCATGCGGCGGCGCCTTGCAGTGTGGGATGCCGCGCTGGCCCGGTTGGACGACGCTCAGCACGCACCGCAGTTGCCGAACGACGCCGCCGACCTCGGCCTGGCGCTCGGCGAAGTGGAAGCGACGTTGGCCGGCCGGGACGACGCCCAAGTCTGGCGCGAATACCTGCTGCTGGACGAACTACGGGCGATGAACGCGTCGCGAGCGTCGTTGGCGGATGATGCGCGGGAAGCGTTGGCGCGGGAAGTGTTGTCGCGGCTGGCGTCGCCGTCGCTCGATCTTTCGCAGCGCAAACTGGTCGGCGAGCGGCGTGTGCAACGTCTGGCCGGCGAACTGCGGGGCTGGTCGGAGGAGGACGAGTGTCAACTCGATCTGGCGCGGCGGCTCGAACGCTTCGAGGAAGACCTGTTGCCCAGCGATGCTCAACAGCTCGCAACCGCGGCGCGGCAGTTAGCCGCCTCGCGCGATCCGCGCGATCAGGAATTGTCGCGGCAATTGAACGAGCGGTTCCGCAACGCCAACGTGCGGCTGGAGTTCTCCGCTGAGTTGATCTCGCGGCTGCTGCCGGAGTCCGCCCCGCGCGAGCAAGCGGTCGAGGAAACGATCCTCGGCGTGCCGAATCGAGGCCACAGCCGGACGACGACGCGGCTCTTTTTTCGCACGGCGAACGAGCGCGGGCGATTGGGGCTCGAACTGTTCGCGGCCGGTGATGTTGATAGCTGGACCACTGCCGAAAGCGGACCAGCGCGGTTCCATAACGCAGGTCGGGCGCAGTTCTCGGCGCGGCGCCGGTTGCGGTTCGATCGCCGCGGATTGCATGCCGGCGAAGTGCTGGTCGAGGTCGACAGCCAAACCGATTTGCAAAGCGTGCGGACCGATTTCGATCGCCTGCCACTAATTGGCGGCGTGGTGCGCAAGATTGCCCGGCGACAATACGACGAGAAGCGCGGCGAGGCGCAGGTCGAAGCGGAGCGCCGGATCAAGGAGAAACTCGGCCGCGCGCTGATGGATGAAACCGAAACCGCCTTCGCCGCCGCCAACGTCCGCTGGCGCGAACGCGTGATCACGCCGCTCGATCGCCTGGGACTCGCGCCGCGGATTATCGAAGCCGGCTCGAGCGACAACCGCGCGCTGTTGCGAGTGCGCCTCGCGGCGGATTCGCAACTCGGCAGCCACACGCCACGTCCGCGCTTGCCGGGGGATGCGTTGCTTGGTCTTCAAGTGCATCAGACGGCGCTCAACAATCTGTTGGAAGGTCTCGACCTGAACGGCCGCACGTTCAGCCTGCCGGAACTCGGCGCGTGGCTGGCGGAGAAGATGAATCGCGACGACCTGCTGCCGAAGGCGTCGCTGCGCGACGACGTCTGGATTCATTTTGCCGAGCAAGACGCCGTCCACGCGCGGCTCGTCGACGGCCAGGTGGAATTGAATCTGCAGTTTGCCGAGCTGATCACCACGCACCGCAGTTGGCACAATTTTCAGGTGCGCGTGAAATATCGGCCCGAGACGAATTCACTGACGGCGGACCTGGAGCGCGAAGGCCCCGTCGAGCTGCTCGGCGAAAACGTCGGCGGCGTGGAGCTGGCGCTCCGCGGCATCTTGAATCGCATCTTTCCGGTCGAAGAACCTTGGCATCTGACGCCCGCGCAATTGGCCCAGAACCCGCGACTACAAGGCTTGCGCGTCACGCACTTTGTGATCGACGACGGCTGGCTGTCGGTGGCCGTGGGCGAGGATCAGGCCGCCGCGAAACAGCCGCGCGTGGACGTGCGCCGGTAACGCGGAGCTAGTCCCAAGCAGAGACGAGCGGACCATCGAGCGGCAGGACGTCCGTGAGCATCGGTGGCGGAGGCGTCAGCCATTGCGCCAGCGGGCGCGCGCACTGGCGAAAGCGCTGCGTCGGCAGCGACAGCGTTTGCCAGCGCGGCGAGATTTGCTTGGCGTCGCGCACGTAGTCGGCTAAGCGCACGCCGACGAAGGCGTAGAGCTCGCCGCGAAACTCGTACACCTGGTCGGCGGGCACGGGCGATTCGCGCCCGACGAGGTGATAGGCGAACACGAACAGTCCCGCCGCGCGCGGTCCGAACAACTGCTCCCAGCGGGCCATGCTATCGAGATCGTCGCGGGTCGACCAGTTTTTCCAGAACTGGCGTCCGCGGCCTGCGGGAAAGCGCCGTCCCTTGACGTCCACCAGCCACGAAGCGCCGCCCGGCGCGGTGACGACGAAGTCGAGATTTTTGACGGACACGTTTCCTAAGAGACTGCGGCGCTGTTCGTCAATCGCTAAGTACGGTATGCCGAGAAGTCGTAGATAGGCTTCCGTGGCGGCTTCGTAGTGATTGGTGCGGTTGGCCATAGGAGGAGCTTGGTTAGTAGTAAAGGGCTAAAGGAGTGCTTATGTCAGGCGGTTCGATGGGCTCAATAGCCCTACGAATTAGTTTCGCCGGTCGAATGCGGCGGGTCAAACATTCGTTGCGCTTCGATTGGCGTTCGGTTCATTACGCTTCAACTTTCACCTTACTGTGCCATCCCCAGCAACTCGGCTAAGCGCATGGTCAGGTCCGTTCTGGGCAGCGTGCTGCTGGCGCCGGCGCGCAAGTCCTTGACCTGAATCGTGCCGGCTTGCCATTCGTCGCCGCCGGCGATCAGGGCCAGGCGAAAACCGCGGCGATCGGCGTACTTGAGTTGCTTGCCCAGCGGCTTGGCGTCGGGATACACTTCCACGCCGAACCCGGCGCGGCGAATGTCGGCGGCCAACCGCAGATAGTCGTGCAGATGCGCGGCGTCGAACTGCGGAATGAAGATCGGCGCCGTGGTGGCGATTTTTTCCACCATGCCCAGTTCTTCCATCGCCGCCAGCAACCGATCGAGTCCCAGCGACGCGCCGATCCCCGGCAGCGGCTGGCTGGTAAACAATTCCGCCAGGTTGTCGTAGCGCCCGCCCGAACAGACGCTGCCGATGGTGGGCAGTTTTTCCAGGAACGTTTCGAAGATCGTGCCTGTGTAGTAGTCCAACCCTCGGGCGATCGAGACGTCGATGGCAATTCGCTCCGGCGCCACGCCAGCGGCCACGACGGCGGCCAGCAGATCGGCCAATTGCGCGACGCCCGCCTCGCCTTGCGGATTCCCGGCGACGAGCGGCCCGAGTTCGCGGAGGATGTCGGCATTCGTGCCTGTGAGCCCCGCCATCCGCAGAACGTCGTTCGCTTGCATCGTCGTCGCGCCGGCATGTTCGACCAACTCCGCCGCGACTTTTTCGGGGCCGATCTTGGCGAGTTTATCGAGCGCGCGGAGCACCGCCGTGGCGCGATCCGCCAGGCCGAGCTTGGCGAGCAAACCGTTCAGCACGAGCCGATTGTTGACGCGGATGGTCACGTCCGGCAATTCGAGCGCCACGAACAAGTCGTGAATTACCAGCGCCGTTTCGATGTCGGACGTCAGGCTCTCCGTGCCGATCGTGTCGAAATCGCACTGCATGAATTCGCGATAGCGGCCGCGCTGCGTGTTCTCGCCGCGCCAGACCGTGCCGATGTGGTAGCGCTTGAACGGCGTGCCGAGCGCTTGATAGTGCTGTGCCGCGAACCGCGCTAGCGGCACCGTGAGATCGAACCGCAAGCCGACCCAGCGTTCGCCGTGATCCTGAAACTTGTAGAGTTGCTTGTCCGTCTCGTCGCTCCCTTTGCCCGTCAGCACTTCCAGGTATTCGAGCGCCGGCGTGTCGATCGGGCTGAAGCCATAGGAGCGATACACGCGCCGCGCCGTATCGATCAACCGCTCGCGCGGAATCATCGCCTCGGGCAAGTAGTCGCGAAAACCTTTGAGCGTGCGGGGAGTAATGCGAGCGGCGGACAAGGAACAAGCTCCGAATGAAGCGCCGGTCGGCGCGAGTTTGAAGTTTTCAGTGTTCAGTTTTCAGTGAGGACGAGGCGACCTCCACTGAAAACTGAACACTGAAAACTTCAAACTCCTCCTACAAAATCGGCAACAATTCCGGGCGCGGGCTGCGGATCGAGCCGCCGTCGAGCGGCTTGAAGACGGCTTCGGTGTAATCCACGACCTGTTCCGGCGTTTCGAAGTAGCGGTCGTAGACGTAGGTGTCGTCGTACTCGCAGTTGTCCGTGGAATACTCGCGGCAGATCTCCGGGCGCGTCATATAGATCCCGCAGCGGTTGTCCGGCTGGAGGTGCTTGCATTGCGTGTGGACGAGCAGGTACCAGGTGTCGTCTTCGATGAAGACCGTGGCCTGGCCGTGCAGCAGGAACCAGCGGAGGTAGTCGAAATCCTTCCGTTCGGTCGGCGTCTCGATCGGCAGGGCAAAGTACTTGCAGCACTTGGCCGTGCAGTAGTCGCAGAGGCACGCCCCGGGGGGGAGGTCGTCGCGGTCGATTTTGTTCGGGCGCAGATTCGTGATCATGCCTGGACCGTGTTCTCGGGCGGGAGGAGCGGGCCGGCCTCGTGCCGGCTGCTGGTAGGCTACCAAATTCCCGTGTCTATCGGACAGTCGGCCGCGGCGCGGCCCGAATCGGCGCCACACCCCCTAGGTGGGTGAGGCCGTATCTGTCGAAAGGTCGCTACGCGCTGGCCTGCGGCGGGTTATGCCAGGGATTGAGCGTTTTCCGCACACGTCGCTCCGGAGGGGGTGACGTACAGTTTTGCTAGTAGTTCGCGATGCCCAGGGGCGAAAAACCTCTCGGCGGTCGTTCCATCTTAGGACCATTGCGCCTCCAGGGCCGCCGGGAGGAATCGTTATGCCTGCCCTTGAGATTTCTCCCGCCGAGGCCGAAGCTCGGCTGGCGCGCTTTGCGCGCACCGTGGATGAAATCTCCACCTTGCCGCACGTGGCGATGCGCGTGCTGGAAGTCGCCCAAGATCCCGACGCCAGCGTCTCGCAACTCAAGGGCGTGCTCGAACAGGACGTCTCGCTGACGGCCCGGGTGCTGCGCTGCGTCAACTCGTCGCTCTTTGGCCTGCGCGTCAAGGTGACGAATCTTCAAACCGCGGTCGCGTACCTGGGGTTCAACCAGGTCCGCAATCTGGCCGTGACCGCCAGCGTCGCCGAGATCTTTCGCGGCGGCGAACCGATCGGCACGTACCATCGCGAAGAATTATGGAAGCACCTGGTCTCGGTCGGCATCTGCGCGCGGATGATCGCCATGCGCCAGCGGCTGCAGATTTTCGAAGACGCCTTCCTCGCCGGACTGCTGCACGATATCGGCATTGTGCTGCTCGATCAGCACGCGCACACCGGGTTCTGCGAGGTGATTGCCGCGCTGAAATCGAACGTGCCGCTCGTGGAAGTCGAGAAGGCGATCCTGGGCTTCGACCACACGGAAGCGGGCGAACGGATCGCTGCGAGTTGGAAATTCCCCGAGGCGGCCCGCGACGCCATTCGCTATCACCATCGCGCCGGGGACTATCGCGGCGAACACGGCGCGATCGTGCGCTGCGTGGAACTGGCGAACGGCATTTGCACGCTGAAGGGCATCACCAGTGTCGGCGTCAAGCTGGCCAAGGTTTCGCCCACGACGCTGTCATCGCTCGGCATCAGCCGCGAAGACTTGCTGGTGCTGGCGAACGACCTGGACGCCGAGTTGAAACGCAGCGCCGAACTGTTTTCCATGTAGGAGCCGCCCGGATGTCGCAGGAACTGGACGGCTTCGAAGACTGGTTCGCCTGGGAACCTGCCACGTGCCCTTCGACAGGGCGGCTGGCGGACTTGCGCGTGTTGCTGTTGCCCCTCGGCGTCGATTGGCTGTACCTGGTCGACGCCGCAGGTCAGGTGCTGGTCGTTGAACCGATTGCACCTTGCCCTACAGGTCCCAGAGCGGACCAAATGGCCGGCGACGCCTGGAAAGAAATCGCCACCCGCCCGATCGCCGTCTGGCACCCGCTCGCGAATCGCTCTGGCGCCGCGTTTCGACTGCCCTTGCCGGGCCCGACGCTCAACCTGGTCGGTCTGGCGGCGAACGGCACGATTGCCATCGACCTCGCGCCGCACGTTTCGTTGCTCGTCGGCGTTGGCATTTGTTTGCGGGAACTCGATCGCGCCGGGCGCGAACAACGGTTGCTGGCGTCCCGCCTGCGACAAACCGCGGCGGAAAAAGACACCTTGCGCGAATCGCATCAACGGGCCACCGCGGAAGCGATCGAGGAACACGAAAATCGCTTGCGCGAACGGACGCAATACGCGCAATCGCTGGAAGCCGAGGTGGACCGTCGCTCGCGCGAACTGGTCGCCTCGCGCCGCAAAGCTGAGGAAGCCAACGTGGCGAAGAGCCAGTTCCTGGCCAACATGAGCCACGAAATCCGCACGCCGATGACGGCCATCCTCGGCTACACCGATATCTTGCTCGACGAGCTCAACGGCCAGGAGAGCGCGTTGCATTTGCTCTCCGTCATCAAGCGCAACGGCCATTATCTGCTGGATATTATCAACGACATCCTCGATCTCTCGAAAATCGAAGCCGGGCAGATGGCGGTCGAGCAAACCGATTGCTCGCCCGTGCAACTCCTGCGCGAGATCCACAGCCTGATGCTGGTCCGCGCCGAACAGAAACAGCTCGCGCTCCGTCTGGACCTCCGCGGTGCGCTGCCGGAGCAAATCGTCACGGATCCGCTGCGCTTGCGACAGATTCTCATCAACCTGATTGGTAACGCGATCAAGTTCACGCAACGCGGTTCAGTCACGCTGTCCGTCGCTTGCGAACGCGACGAACGGGGCGACTATCGCTTGCGGGCCGAAGTCCGCGATTCCGGCATCGGGATTTCCGCAGAGCAACTCGGGCGATTGTTCCAACCGTTCAGCCAGGCGGACGCCTCAACGACGCGCAACTTCGGCGGCACCGGACTGGGACTATCGATCAGCCGCCGACTGGCCGAGATGATGTCCGGCAAAATCGAGGTGGTCAGTCAGCCCGGCGCCGGCAGCACGTTCACACTGGAAATCCCTTGCGGGAAACTGCTGGGCATCGGCTGGATCGACCCGACGCTCACGGCGGCAATCGACACGCGCGCGCTCGCGCCGGAAGATTTCGACCGGCAGGAATTGTCCGGTTGCCGCCTCCTGATCGTCGAAGACGGGCCGGACAACCAACGCTTCTTCGCGCACGTGCTCCGTCAGGCCGGCGCCACGGTCGAAGTCGCCGAAAACGGACTGCTCGCGGTCCAGACGATCGCTGATCAGAACGCTTTCGACGTCATCCTCATGGACATGCAGATGCCGGAGATGGACGGCTACACCGCGGCCCGCGAGCTGCGCCGCCGCGGCGTCGCGACACCGATCATCGCGCTCACGGCCCACGCCATGTCCAACGACCGCCAAAAATGCCTCGACGCCGGCTGCGACGACTACGACAACAAACCGATTGAGCGCCGGCGGTTGATTGATAAGATCAGCGCCGCGTGGCGCCGCCGCGCAAACCTCGCGCCAGCGGCACAGGCCGATCCCGTCGCTCTTCGGTAGCCGAGGACTGTGACCTTGGCCGGAGAAGACGTCGCGCCAACGACAAGCGCCGAACCGCTCAAGCACGTCCTCTCCCCGGCCTCACAGAGGCCGGCTACAGAGGAAGTGAAGAAGAGTTTGCGCTGTCGCCGCGCAATAAAAAAGCCGCGGAGCATTGCTCCGCGGCTTCATTTGTTCTCATCGCTTATCTTCGGACTTCTACTCCATCGGGCTCGCCGAGGGCTGCGCCATGGTCGTGGAAGCCACGCCGGTCAGCGGGTCGAGCTTCACGTACCCGATCCCGCGAATGACTTCCAGGATTTCGCTGCAGGTGGGAAACATGCGGCCGCTTTTCCGTTTGTATTGGTCGAGCGCGTTCATGAACTCGACCTCCTCGTCGGAATAATCGCGTTCGCAGGTCGTGGGGTCGATTTGCCGTCGGCGGACGACTTTCTCGCGCCGCTCGACTTGCCGGCGCTCGACCGGCACGGGCTCGGCTTTCTTGCGTCGATCATCGCTGCTGTTGCGTCGTTCCTTCGACTTCCGTCGGTCCACCGTGACAAGCGCCTTGGATTTGCTTGCCTTCGCCACGAATTAACCTCTCGGGTCGATGCTGTTGTTGCCTGGCGGATGTGAGCGGCCCGGCGACCTGCTGCTGCGCACTGCGCGACCGGTCGGGAGCCTCACCGCTGTCGTATCGACTCCCTTCGGCGCGAAAGTTCAACGCCTAGGAAAGATGAACGGCTTTACCGATTTGCGCGGCCTGCGAAAAGCTTGCACGGCGGGCAAAGGCTGGCGTCGGCAACAATTCTGCCGATTGTCCCGTTCGCAACACGGGCGGCGCGGGATTACCATGGCGGGGACACGCACTGTGATTTATTAGCTGACCTCGGGTGCCACTGGCGGCTCGTCCGCCAGTGCGAGTCGACGCCGATAGCACTGGCGGACGAGCCGCCAGTGGCACCCAACGACGTGCTTTCACGCAGAGCCAAGAGCTACGATTGCGTGCTCGCCTCGAACGACCCTCCCCCACCGCCGAATTAACACACGCCATGCAAAGCCGCGCCCTGCTCCAAGGCATTTTTGTTCCCAACATCGTCCCGCTCGATCCGCGCGGCGACGTCAACGAGCCGGAACTGCGCCGGTATGTCGACTGGCTCATCGAGCGCGGCGTGCATGGGCTGTACCCCAACGGCTCGACGGGCGAGTTCACGCGTTTCACGCCGGAAGAGCGGCGGCGGATTATCGCCATCATCGCTGATCAGAATCGCGGTCGGGTGCCGATTCTGGCCGGCGCGGCCGAGGCCAACGTCAAGGAGACCCTCTCGGCCTGCGAGTATTACCACGGTCTCGGCGTGGACGCGGTGGCGATCGTCTCGCCGTACTACTACAAGCTCAGCCCGAGCGCGGTGTACGCGTACTTCAAGGAAATCGGCCGCAACACGCCGATCAACGTCACGCTGTACAACATTCCGATGTTCGCCTCGCCGATCGACGTGCCGACCGTACAGCGGTTGTCGGAAGAGTGCGAGAAGATCATCGCCATCAAGGATTCGTCCGGCGACCTACCGCACATGATCCGCATGATCCAGGCGGTGCGCCCGAATCGCCCGGAGTTCAGCTTCCTGACCGGCTGGGACGCCGCGCTGATGCCGATGTTGCTGATCGGCTGCGACGGCGGCACCAACGCCACGAGCGGCGTGGTACCGGAGTTAACGCGCAAGCTCTACGACCTGACGGTGGCGAGCAAACTGGATGACGCGCGGCGGTTGCAATATCGCCTCGTCACGCTGTTCGACGCAATGATCTACACCGCCGATTTTCCCGAGGGCTTTCGTCAGGCCGTCGGCCTGCGCGGCTTCCAAACCGGCGCCGGCCGCCAGCCGCTTTCGGCGGAGCAGAAGATCTCCCTCGACCACGTGCGCAACACGCTGCAATGCTTACTGGCCGAGGAAGGCTTTACCAACCAACCGCTGACCGGCTGCCCCGCCACGGCGCCAGGTCAAATCGAGCGCAGCGAGATCGACAAGGTCGTGCGCAGCGTCGTGGATGAGCTGAAGCGCCGCGGCGTTGGCATCTAGATGTCGTCCACACTAGCCCGTAGCGCCAGCGAGGGAGAGTTGAATGTTCTCGAATCATCGCTATCTCAGCGGACGGCTGCTACACTGATACCGGCGGGGCGATCGCTCCGTCGTTCACTTCAGTGTGATTCATCACCGACGACGCGAGGTTCCTACGATGCGCGCGCGATTTCACCTTTTGGCGATTGGCTCTCTGTTCCTTTCTTGCGGCGCCGCGGCGGCCGACGACCTAATCCCCGTCGGCAGCGAGTGGCGTTGGCTGCATCCCACGGACGGCGTCGACCCTGGCAAGGAAGACAAGGAATTCCACAGGACCTGGTACACGCTCGAATTCGACGACGCCCAGTGGAAGACCGGTAAAGACAAGGAAGGCCCGCACGGCGGCTTTGGTTATGGTGAGGAGGACTTCGAAGGCGTCGACATCGGCGCGCCGCCCGCGGACGATCCCGCCGATGAGAAGAACGGCGTCAAACGCCGTACGGCGTATTTTCGTCACGCGTTTGAATCGAAGGACGAAGTCGCCAGTCTCGTACTCAAACTGCAGCGCGACGATGGGATCGTCATCTACCTCGATGGTAAAGAAATCGCCCGGGACAACGTCGGCCTGAACGACGACTCGTATGAATTGATGGCGCACACCACGACGGCCGGCGAGGAAGAAACGAAAGTCCGCGAATACAAACTCAAAGGCCCGCTCAAGCCTGGGAAACATATCCTCGCCATCTCGCTGCACAACCGCGCCGGCGGCAGCTCGGACATGCGGATCGCGGAGATTTCGCTGGCGGAGGGGAAGCCGGCGGAAGCGGCGGTGGAGGTGAAGGCGGCTGGGGCGGCGTCAAGCGATGAGAAAAACGAGAAGGTTGATGCGGAGAAAAAGTAGTTGCCCCGCGCCATGAACTATTGTCGACGCTCGCCAGCCGTCAGAAACTGTGCCGCGAAATGTTTGCCATGACATTTCGCGGCAGCCATAATCGTGGTTTTGAGTTCTCGCTGGGGCCAATCGATGTTAGCTGCTGTACAGTGTCCGAAGTGCAAGAAGACGTATCGCGTTAGTCCGGAGTTGGCCGGCAAGCGGGTGAAATGTCGCGGTTGCGACGGTATGATAGCAATTCCTAACGCGGGGACGCAGGTGACTGCCGAGGCGCCGCCGGTCAAGGCCGCCGCAAAGCCGCAACCACCACCAACGCCTGTGGACTTAAACCGCGGCGCGAACAAGCCCGCGCGCGCCAAGCCTCCGACGTCCGCCTTCCCGAAGCCGCCAATGGTCCCGCCACCTCCGCCGAGCACGATCGGTGCGGATATCGCGCGCGGGTTCTCCGGGCCAATCCAGCCGGTGCGCGCTTCGATGGCGTACCGCATGGCACAAGCCGTGGTAGCGGTGGTGATGCTGATCTTGCCGTTGGCCTACGTGGGCATCATTTGCGGCGTCTGCTGGCTGTACTACCTGCATGCCACGCATAGTCATGTCATCTTTACGCACGTTCACGGGCGGGCGTCGCTCATTGCCTTGTTGATCTACGCCGGACCGTTGATCGCCGGGGCGATTCAGATTCTGTTTATGCTGAAGCCGCTGTTCGCTTCGCCGGCGGATGACGTCCACTCACGCGCCATCACGCCGCAAGGGGAGCCGCATGTCTTCGCCTTGGTCGCGCAAATCGCCAACGCGGTCGGTGCGCCGTTGCCAAAGCGGATCGAGGTAGTCTGCGATATGAACGCGGCGGCCGCGTTTCAACGCGGACTCTGGAGCATGTTTCTCGGCAACGATTTGAAGTTGTTGATTGGCATCCCGCTGGTATCCGGCCTGACGTTGCAGCAATTCGCCGGAGTATTGGCGCACGAATTGGGGCACTTCAGCCAAGGCGGCGGGATGCGGCTGAGCTATGTAATTCGTCGCATTAACGGTTGGTTTGCGCGGGTCGTCTATAGCAGCGACTCGTGGGACGAATGGCTCTCCCACAGCATGGAAGGCATGGACTTTCGCATCGCCTGGATCTTCGGCCTGGCGAAAGTGGCGATTTACCTGACGAGGGGCGTTCTTTGGTGCTTGATGATTCTGGGCCTGGCGGTCAGCGGCGTGCTGATGCGTCAGATGGAATATAATGCGGACCTGTTCGAAACGCGGCTGGTGGGGAGTGAGACGTTTGCCGCGACGACGAAAAGGTTCTTCCAATTGTCGGTCGGCTGGCAAGCAACCGAGCACGACGCCGTGCAGTTCTTTCGCCAAGGGAAGCTCGCCGACAATTTTTCCAAGTTGGTTCTGTTCAATGTCAATGCGTTGACGCCCGACGTGCGGCGCCAGATGCGTGAAGTGTTCGAAACGGAACAGACAGGAATCTTCGATTCCCATCCGGTTAACCGTGACCGCATCGCCGCTTCAGCCCGCGAAAACGCGCCCGGAGTATTTCGCTCGGATCGCCCTGCGTCGGACCTATTTGTTTACTACGACTCGCTCTGCAAGAACGTCACCTGGGACTACTATCAAGGCGTGCTCGGACCCAGCGTCAAGCCGAACTCGCTGACTTCGACCGACGAGCTGCTCCGATTCGTGCAGACGCCATCCACCACGGGAATGCCAGTCACGCCATCGGCGAAGCCGACACTGCCGGACGATCCGGACGCGCCGATTCCGTTAGCGGATTAGGCGGCTGGGATACAGAACTGCACTCCTTTGTTGTCCGACGCCGCGGTAAAATGAATTGAGATCGAGGCGAGGACCGGGAAACTCCAGTTCAACGGGCAGCGAAATGAAACTTGATCGAATCACGATTGACCCGGCCGTGGTCAACGGGCAGCCATGCATCCGAGGCACTCGATTGACCGTCCGTCGAGTGCTCGAAGCACTCGCGCTTTACCCAGATCGCGAGGAGCTGAAACGGGAGTATCCTGGCCTTGCCGACGAAGATATCGCCCAGGCGCTTGCGTACGCAGCCGCGAATTTGGATGATCGGACGGTCGATCTGCGAGCCACTGCATGAGATTTCTGTTGGATCAAGGACTACCCTGGTCCGCGGCAACGCTGCTAACCGAACGATGGATTCCGACGCAACATGTGACGGATCTCGGTTGGGCGGCGGCTGCTGACGAAGCGATTCTCCAATTCGCTGCCGAGAACGACTTCGTCGTAGTGACGCTTGATGCGGACTTTCATACCTTGCTCGCTGGTTCCGGGGCTGCTCGTCCAAGCGTCATTCGAATTCGACAGGAAGGCCTGCGCGGCCCGCAAGTCGCGGACCTGCTTGCACGCGTTATTGAACAGGTGCGGATCGATCTTGAACGCGGCGCGGCAGTGACTGTCAGGCCAGGTAGAGTTGGCGTTCGCGCTTTACCAATTCTCCCTTGATCTCAGGAATAGGACACCACGTATGACGCAACTCGAACACGCCCTCCAAATCATTCAAACCTGTCGCGCCTACACGCTGAAGGTAGTCGAAAGCATCGCCCCGGGCGATTGGTTCCGGCAACCGGCGGAAGGAATCACGCACATCGCCTGGCAAGTGGGCCATATCGCCGCCGCTCAGTACTACCTCGGCCTCGTGCGCATTCGTGGCGAGCGGCCGGAAGATGCGCGGCTCATCACGCCGGCGCAGTTGCAAATGTGGGGCAAGGGCTCGACGCCCGATCCTGATCCCGCGAAAAACCCTTCGGCCGAGGAGACGCTGGCCATCTTTCACCGTGTGTACGAGCAAATGCTCAGCGAAATCCGCGGGCTGACCGATGCCCAACTCGACGAGACGATTCTCAAGCCGCACCGCCTCTTCACGAAGAAGTACGACTCGCTCCTCTGGGTCGCCCACCACGAGTTCATTCACGTGGGGCAGATTGGGCTGCTGCGACGGTTGTTCGGCGCGGCGCCGTTGTTTGGATGAAGTTTGAAGTTTTCAGTGTTCAGTTTTCAGTGGGAAGAATTCGCCAAGGTGGCGTCCTACTTCGCCTACTCCACCTACTAAATACTCCACCTACTTCCTCTCACATTCCCGACGCCAGCACGCGCACCTTGAACCCCAGCGCCTGCGAGAGCGCCACCATTTCGCCGAAGATGTTGCCGTAGGCGACGGCGACGTGGTTGCTTTGGTAGTGGGCCATCACGGTTTCCATCTGGCAACCCAGGTCGGCGGCCATGAACGGCCATTGGCGCGTCGTGCCTTCCCACCAGGCGTCACGCACCTTCGGCGGGAGCTTCACCACTTCGCCGCGGCCGATGTCCATCCACAGTTCGCCGTTTTTCACATACGCGCGGGCCCAGGTCATCTCGCCGGGCAGGCTTTCACCGGCGAAGGTGCCGCCGGGAATGGGGAAATACCCGGCCGGTTGGCGATAGCTGTGCGTCCCCTTGAGCGTCTCGCTGTCGTGATTGAAGGCGTACGCGCCGCACGAACCGGAGTTCAGCAACACCCAGAGGAAGCGGCCCTTGTGCCGCGCGCCCCAGCGGACGTCGTGGAACATCACGCCGGGGTGGAGGCCCCGGCGCTTGAGAATGCGCTTCATCAACTCCATCGGGATCAGGTTCCCCTGGTCCGCTTCGGTACTGGTGATGATCACGTCGCCGTTTCCTTCCGGGCGACACGTGCTGTTCAGCAGCCCTTCCGAAAAGTCACTAGGCGGCAGCAATGGCAGCAAGCCGAGTTGATACTGCCAGCCGACGCAATCCGCGCCGAACTCATCGACCAGGTCGAGCACGGTGAGATACATTCGCAACTGCTCACGGGTCGATTCGGAAGTGAAGTCCTGCGCGCCCTCTGCGCCCCAGTGGAATTTCACGCCCTTCTCGACCACGAACTTGAACGCGTCGTCGATCCGCCGCTCGGCGATGAACCGGCCGCGATTGATGAGCCAGGCCTGATCGACCTTGTGTTCGGTGAACCCGATCTTGGACAGCAGCCGGCTGCCGAAGTAGCCGTTGATCATGCCCATCGAAGTATCGCCCAGCATCAGCGCCATCACGCGCTTCGCCCGTAGCTCGCGAAGCACTTCGCCCGCCACGGCGGCCGCTTCGGCCGTGATCGGCGCGTTGTAGTGCAATTCGCTTTCGTCGTAACGAATCGCGCCGGACGAGCACCATTCGTCGAGCCGGGACATGAACCCGCGGTCCTTGGTCCAATCCGCCGCATCGGTCCAGACGCGCGAATGCCGGCGATCGACCATCTCCAGGCAGGAACTGGTGTTCAACAGCGCCACCAACCCCGGCCAGGTGCCGGAGAAATTCGACGCCAAGAGCAGCGGCGAATCCTTGCCGACGACGCCGTCCACGGTGTGCGGGCCGTAGGTCCAGTGGCAGAAGACGCCGATCGCCGGATCGTCGACCGGGCCGAGCTTCTCGATCGCCTCATTCGGCTTCCGCAGAAACCCGCGCACCTGGTATGGCTTCCGCCCGAGCTTCTTGAGCGCGCGGACCAACTGCTCGGTCGTCTCCTTGACCTGCGGCAACGCCCACTTGTTCGGCTCCTCGCGGTAATCGCCGGGCCAGAAGATCACGACGGGTTTGCTCATAGATGTCGTCTGCGTGAGGGCGCGTGTTATGGTTTTTCACCACGGAGAACACGGAGAGCACGGAGGCAAATGCAGTTTTGAACCGCAGAGGCGCTGAGACGCGGAGGGGGAGGAGAGTTGAGGAGTGTGTGCTGCATTGTGAAACGCCCGCGGCGATTCGCAATCAACTCAACACTTGTGTGGTTCCTAATACTCAACCGCCCGGACTGTTCTCTCTCTCTCTCTCTCTCTCTGCGTCTCAGCGCCTTCGCGGTTCAAAAAGCATTCGCCCTCCCTCCGTGCTCTCCGTGTCCTCCGTGGTGAATCACGGAATTCGACGTGTTACTTCATGCCCGCCATGGCTTCGACCAGGATTCGCGACGTGCTTTCGCGCATGATGCGTGGGTCGACCGGTTGGCCGTCGATGAGCGTCTGACGGACCTGCTTGCCGGAGATGAAGACCGGCTTTTCGTCCTTGTGCAGTTCCATCAGATCGACGCGGCCGGCCGAGTCGTAGTAGGCGGCGAAACCGACTTTGACCGGCTGGATCTTCAAGTCCCCCTTGAGGTTCTCGAAGATTTCCTGGGCGTCGAAGTCGCCCCAGATCGCGGCGCCGTCGTGATACGGGGCGTCGGCGTGCTTGCGGCCGATGACGATGTCGGTGAAACCGAAGTTCTGCCGGTAGATGCCGTGCATGATCGCTTCCTTCGGGCCGCCGTAGAACATCTTGATGTCCAGGCCCAACAGGATCACGCGATCGGGGACCGACTCGTTGCGCGGCTTCCACAACGAAGCGTCGCTATCGCCTTCGCCGAGCCCGCGGGTGTCGATCAACGCTTCGTAGGTCTTCATCCGCACTTCGGCGTTGACGTCGTCCCCCTTGGTCTCGCCGACCAACGGGTTTAAGCACGCACCGGCGTTGTGTCCTTGCTTGAGCAATTGCTCCAAGCCGTAGACGAGCGCGTACTCGTGCGCGCGATGCAACGGGTTACGGGTCTGGAACGCCACGACGCGGTTCCAACCCTTCTCGGCCAGCAGCTTACGCACGTCGCGCGGCGAGAGCACATACTTGCCGAACTTGGCGTTCTTCGGCTGCGGCAGGACTTTGATCGTGCCGCCGATGAGATGCGACTTGTCGGCGTCGCCTTTCAGGACCATGTCGGCGCCGGGGTGATCGGTCCGCTCGGTCAGGTAGACGCTCTTGATGTAGCGCGGCTTGTCCCAGGCGAAGACGTCGGTCAGGTCGACCGTGGCGACCACGTCGCCCGCGGTGTTGGTCAAAGCGACTTTCTGACCAGCCTTGAGCGTCTTGGCCAGCGCCTCGGTCACGGGCAGCGAGAGCGGGATCGTCCAGGCGTAGAGCTTGCCGTTGTGCTCGATGACCGATTCGTCCAGCACCCGATTGTAGGTGGCGGAATCCATCGGCCCGGTGAGCGGGCTCAAGCCGCCGTCGCCGAAGCGGTAGACGGTCGAGAGGTCGGCGTCGGAAACCGGCACCTTGGCGAGCCCGGCGGCTTCCTGCTTGAAGGCCTCGATTTCAGCCGCGGGAACGGTGCAACAAACCGGCTCGGACAGCCCGCCATGCGGGGGGATCAAATCAGCCATAAGTCGAATCGCCTTGACCAGATGTCTTGCTGGGAAAATGTGTCAAAGCGAGTGAGTATAGGGGACAGGGCGGGGAGTCTCAACGGCTCAGCGGACGGGTTCAGCGAGAGTCGGGATCGCGGGGAGACCATATCGGCAGGCCGCAGTTTGCGCATGTTCGCTGCGAAGCATGCGTGAAACCATCCATAAAAAAGGCGTGACGACATCGAGGGCATTGAAAGCGTTTCTTCGAAGTCGCGAACAGTCCAAGCAACATTGCAAAGACACAACATCCAACGAGTAACGCAATCATCGTTGCTGCCTGGCCTGGACGTTTCCCCAGCCAAGCATTGGCTAGCGCGGTGCCAAGAATCGTTAGACTGATTGCAATGTTCCAGTAAGAGTATGATCGATAGCGCTGCCACGCTCGCAGATACTCCTTGTCAGCTTCGACGCTTGAAGGAGACCGATAGGGATTCTCATCTACCATGTGACGAACGTCCCGAGCGAATCATTGGCTCACCAGTTTTGCAGGTGGCACTACCACTATCGAGTCGAAACGGCGAAAGTCGCGCTCGTTGAAAGTAAGCAACTGGGTGACACCGTTGGCGGTCATTACCGCTACCAGCCGCGCGTCGTGTACTTTGACGCCGGTTATGACAAGCTCGTCCACGAATTGCTTCCAAAGTCGATACGAATCGTCAGATTCTGTAAGTATCGTGGCATACTTCTCAATCGATTGAAGCCGCCTTCGCGCGGTTTCAGTCGACTGGCCAAATCCATTGACGTCCATCGGGCGCGTCATCACATTCCAGAATTCGGCGATATTCTGCATCGCGACGAAGATCTGCTCGCCACGCTGAAAGATCACGCGAAGTGATCGCAAGATGTCGTCCCTCTCGGGAGCGTCACGGTCGTACAACCGAAGTAGGACGCCGGTATCGAGCAGCCACCCCATCAGTCGTGGTCCTGATAAATCACGTCGCGCGGGTAGGTGCCGCGAAAGGGAGAGCCGCTGGCGCTCGATGCTTCTTCAATGTCAGAAATAATTTCGTCGACCGCCGGACGATTCGAGTGGTCCGGGCGATTCAGCGTCGCGATATCGCGGAGATACTGTTCCAGGGTTAGCCCCTGCGCTGACGCCAGCGAGGCGAGGGATGCGGCCACTGAATCGTCCAACTGAATATTGACCATGCGGCAATTATAGCGTGCTCATCGGAACTAAGCCATTCGTGTGCGTTTTTCGTACAGGGTCGCGGGTACACAGGGGACACGCACTTCGCTCGCATCTTCCACGCCCTCTCTCCCTCGCTGGCGCTTCGGGATGGTATTGCGCCAACAAAAAAAAAGCCGTCCTCGCGCTCAAGGCGAGAGGACGGCTCCGGTGCGCTCGGTGGGGGGCTCGTGGGGGGGAAATCGCAAGATGTGAACGAGACACCGTCCCACCGATGGAGCAAACTTTAGTCGGGACGTGTGTCGGGAGAATCAGGGAATTGTCAGAGTTTGAAGATAAGTTGGAAGTTTTCAGTGTTCCGTTTTCAGTGAGACGCTGTTGCGCTGGACCGAAGCAATTAGCGCCTGAGTCGCGACACCGTCACGGTCTCGTGACATCGTAACAGAACAGTACGTCCTGATCGCGAATGTAAAGCTTGCCATTGGCGATGACCGGATGCGCCCAGGCCGGCGATTCACTCCGATCGGGTTGCTCAAAGCGTCCGCGCTCGAGGTATTCTTCGCGGCTGGGTTCGATCAACAACAACGTGCCGTCTTCCGCGCGGTAGTAGATACGGCCGTCGGCAAATGCGATGGCGCCTTTCGGAGCGCGACGTTTGCTGCGCTCATCCCAGAGGATGTCGCCCGTCTTGAAATCCAGGCAGATCAAGGCGCCCCCTTCGTTGCCGCCGTTCGCGCCATACAAGGCGCCATCAATGATGATCATGCCACCGTGATGATTCTGCATGCGCTTGGAGAAAAACACTTCCGCCGGCACGATGGTCCCATCCGCGTTCTTGGTGAGCTTTGCCAGCCCGCCGCCAGCGCCATACGCCGACGAGGCGAAGACCATGCCATCGTGGAACAAAGGCGTCGAGCAGTTAATCGCCATGCCATTGGCGGGAGCGTCATAGCGCCAAAGAAACGCGCCGTCCTCGGCCGCGACGCCAATCAGCGCCTTCGCCGCCAACTGCACGTATTGTCGCTGGCCATCGAACTCGATCGGAATCACGGACGCATAGCCCGCGCCGGAACTGGGGCCGAAGTTGCGACGGCGACGCCCAGGGTTCTCCGGCGGAGGAGCGGCTACCGCTTCCCCTTCCGGCACCTTGCACTGCCAGAGCGTCTCGCCCGTGAGCTTGTTGAGCGCCACAACGGTTGCCTCGGGCCCGCCTGGCGTGCAGATCAACCGATCTCCGTCAATCAGCGGAGATTCCCGGTAGCTCCACATTGGGACGACGCCGCCGAACTCATCCGTCAGGCT
>JAWXBP010000030.1 GCA_034440135.1 Planctomycetia bacterium | reverse complement strand
GACTGAGCGATCCACAGGCACGCGTCCTGCGCGTCAATTCGCCGCTGATGTGCATGGAGTTGCCGGCATGAAGCTCGAACAAATCGAGGAGGTGTTGCTGGCAACGGCGCGTCTGACGAACCATCGCAACTTCGTCGTGGTCGGAAGCGGTCGATACTGGGCGCGGTGCTTGAGCCGCCGCAACGCATGGTCGCGTCGATTGACCTTGATTTTTTCCTGAAGTTCGACCCGGAACGCGTATCGGACATCAATGCGCAGCTCGGCGAGTCAAGCGCGTTCGCTCGCGACAAGGGCTATTTCGCCTACGCCCTGTCGCCACGCGTTTTGTCACTTCCCGCAGGCTGGGAAACCCGTCTGATCCAGCTACCCTTGAAGGGCGGTCTGGTTGCCTGGTTTCTTGACCCCAATGATTGCGCCTGCTCCAAGCTGATTCGCCCCAACGCCAACGACATCGAATGGGTGCGCGCCGGCCTGAACGCACGCATCGTAGCCGAACCGACAATGCGTTCGCGGCCTGGTCCATTGACCGCTTATAAATCAGTGCGAATTTGTTAATGGATTTGCCTTTGAATCGATGATCACCTGGGCACTTGTTCGTGCGCTGCGGGTTCATCTGTAATCAAAAGCGGCATTTCCTGGCTATCGGACGAGGACAGAAGGTGTGTCTCGGCGCCTCGCGCATTTATCGAAATCGTCGCTTCTTGGCGTCCGTCGTACGCCGATAGCGCACTCTTATAGGACTCCGCTGTTAGCGGGTCCGCTAATTGATCAGCGTTTAATTCGGCCGGCTCTTGTGGTGGCCGTGCGACTACTTCGTATGCAGCGCCTTGATTCAGGCGCCTCGCAACGTGCTTTAGTTCAAGCTTGCGTTGAACCTCTAGTTCGTTTGCACGAGCCTGATCGACATTTGCATTCGCTTTCTTCCTTACATCAGTCGCAATTGCTTCAATGCCAGCCTCAACCTTCTTCTCGATCTCGGCGTCGATAAGAGCGGTGATCTCCGGAGACAGGTCATTTTTTGCGAGTTCGTTTCGAAGCTTCTTTATTTCCAAATTGGACTTGTACAAGGCAACAATTTTTTCCAGCGCAACGACCAAGACCAGAACGGCGGCCTCCGATTGAAGATCGAGGAACACTTGCCACCATGACGCGCTTATGGTCCGAATTCGTGGGCTACGTGCGGCTGCGCCCTGAAGTTCCATAATTGCGCTGACGAGCCGGTTCAGATGGTCAAATTTCTTCGTAAGGTCATTCAAACTCTCACCGATGACATCGCGCGGAAATAGGGCGCCAAGTTCATACTCGCCATCTGCGACGTGATCAATTTCGACACCGAGCGTCGCCAGTGCGGCGCGCACGTTGTAGACGGTTGCTACAATTCCGCCGAAGGATTTTGAAAATGCCTCAAGCGATTCAAGCATCTCCATCGGGCTAAATGATGTTCCCGAGATAATTTCTTGAACCTGTTGCCTCAACTTATTGCCGACAAAATTGGATGCGTGAATTTCGTCCAAGAAAAGTCGAAAAGAAACATTGGTAGGTAAGGTACTGCTTTCCGTGCGCTGGTTGAACACGTTAACAACGGATCGAAAACCGGATGCGCTGTCTGTGCTTGGAGACTGGGCCTAGCAGCCTGTCGGACTTGGGGCGTCGAAAGCGAAAATCGGCCCCAGCGAGGACAGTTTTTGCCGAATTCGAAGGCCCGTAGCCCAGCTATGGGGCAAGAAGGCGGTGAAAAATGGACCGCTGCGGTCGATTTGCAGCAGACGATTCCCAAGTCCGACAGGCTGCTAGACGCGAAGTCGAGCTACAACGTTGTCTAGCGATGCCACTGCTTGCGATTCCTCCCAATATATAGAGAGCCGTGAAATGCAATAGTTGAACCGACCCAAGTTCATATTTACCTTTCTTCGAATTGTCGGTCAACCACGCTGGGCCCTCGTATCTACGTTCCGGGGATAGTGTGCCCGACCATTCGTAAAGCCCTACCTGCCACGATTTGTTCGCCCGACAGCATAGCTACTGCAATTGGCCGTCGCAAAGCTTTATCGTCGTTCGCGATTATGAACGGTGAATCCCGATCAACTCAATCCGAACCCGGGCCCGTTTCGAGCGATCGGGTTGCCAGTCAATTACGTAATCCTCCAGTGCCTTCGCGAACGACTCTTTCAAAGTTTCGCCTCTCGAGGTAGTCCCAAGCTGCCGCGACTCACCTTCGGTTGCCAGCCAGGCAACACTTGGAATTGCCTCAATCCGTCCGTTTACTGTCGAACGGAAAGTCAGCACTCGCGTGCGTGCCTCGCCGGCCTCGTCCTCGTAGCGCACCAGATAGCGGGCGAACACCTGAGCGCCCGTAGTCAATTGCGAAATCGATCCGGCGAACTCCGCGTCACGCGCTTCGGACAAAAGCGCATCCACCAGCGGATGTCCGATACCACCCAGTTCTGAATCACGCGCGCGCAACGCAAGATCGCGGTCAAAGCACATACGCTCATAGCGTGGCGCAAGGTGATACTTGCGCTGGAGGGCCTCCGGCACGTGGATGTTCCAGAAGTTGCCGTCAGGGATGGTTGCGCCACCGAGGTGGAGCACCATCGCGCGCATCCACGCGCCGAGCTCATCCATCGTATGGTGCCCTTCGATGCGGCGGTATGCCTCAAGGTTGAAGCCGGTCAGGTCCTGCGACAGCACGCTTAGAGCTTCCCGAGCCCGGTTCGCCTCGGCGATCATCCGGCTGATTTCAGACTCAGTGCGCTGGTAGTCGCGGTCCATCAGCGCGCGCTTGAAAAGCTCCTGATAGTCGGGCCTGCTACCAAGCAAGCCGAGAATATCGCTTTCGAAGTCCTCCAGTGGCTTGCCGCGATCGTCAACTTTTCCGATCGAGTTGGCAATATCAACAAGCTTTCCCTGTAGCAGCCCGTAAATGCGCTCCTCGACCGTATCCTCGGCGAGCAGGTTGTAGACCTGAACCGTGTCCTGTTGCCCGTAGCGGTGAATGCGACCGATGCGTTGCTCGACTGCCATCGGATTCCACGGCAGGTCATAGTTGAACAGCACTCGCCCGATCTGGAGATTGACGCCCTCGCCTCCCGCCGAAGTTGAAATCAGAAAGAGGGCGCCGTTTTCGCGCCAAAATGCTTCCATTGCCGCGATCTTGTCGTCAAGCGGACCACCCTTTAGCGTGGCGATCTTGTCGGCACCGAACATCCTTCCCAGCTCTTCGGCGAGAAATTCCATCGTGTCGCGGTACTGCGTGAAGATCACGAAGCGCTCATTGGGTTCGCCGCGACGCAGACTGCTCACCGCACGGGCAAGAGTCTCGAAGCGACGGTCGGGGCCGTTTGGGACGAGCTTGACCAACTCGCGCACGCGCTCGATCTCTGCCGGAATTCCGGCCTCGGCAAAAATGCCTTCATCGGCTTCCTCATCGCCGTCCATCGACCACGATGTTGTCTCTACCTCCTCCTCACGCCGTTGCAAGCGACGCCGCACGCGGCCGATGTAGCTCTCGGCTTCCGACTCCGGCACATGGCCGCCGAGTATGTCGTTCGCCACAGTCAGCATTTCATCCTTGACTTTGAGGATTTCCTCTGCGCCCCGCGACGCCTGCGACGCCGAAACCGTGCGTCGGCGGTTCTCCAGGTCCAGTTGCTTGCGCGCCAGCAGCACGAGAAGACGTCGGCGCAGCGCCTGTCGGATCGCGCGCGGACTCGACGACATGATCTTCTGGAAGGTCACCATCACTAAGCCGATGGCCCTTTGCGCACTGCTCGTCGTACGCTGGTCGATGCCTGCCGCCGTATACCCTTCGCGAAGATATTCGGAAAGCTGGTCGTAGAAGAAGCGCTCGCGCGGTGCGAGAGAAAAGGTGTCGGTCTGCACCTGACGGCGACGAAAGATCGGCTCACCGACTGCATCGGTAACCTCCCGCTTGGTGCGACGAATCATCACGCGGCTAAGCAGCCCGCGATGGTTGTTGATCGCATCCGGGTCAGGAAACAATTGATCGTTCAATAGCTGCAGCAGCGACCAGAATTGGTAGGCGTTGCCTTGATGCGGTGTTGCGGAAAGGAATACCAGGTCGCGCGTGTGGTTGCGCAGTGCTTCGGCCAGCTTGTAGTTCAGTGTGGTGACGGTTTTCTTGCCGGTTCGGGCACGCGAAAGATGATGCGCTTCGTCGAAGATCACCATATCCCAGCCGGGCGCAGCGAGCAGGCGCTGCAGACGTCGCGATTGCTTCAAGGTGTCGATCGACGCGATGACGTGCGCATGGCGCTCCCAGGCGGCCGAGCCGTGGTCCTGGAAGTCGCGCCCGAGCACGTCGAAATGCATGCGGAATCCGCTTTCCAACTCGCGGCGCCAGTTTTCTATCAGGCCGGCGGGTGTAACGATCAGGATGCGCTCAGCATCGCCTCGAGCGATCAGTTCCCGGATCAACATGCCAGTCTCGATGGTCTTGCCCAAGCCCACTTCGTCGGCAATCAGCATCCGTCGCGGCGCGATAGCGATCAAGTCATGCACCAGGAGAATCTGGTGAGGCAGTAGATCGACCCGGCTCGCGGTCAACTCGCCGCCCGTATTGGCGTGGACCATATCGAACGCCATTTGCTTCAGGCGATAGACCTTCGGGTCATCGAAATCGCTCGAGGCGAAACGCTCCCAAAGGTCGGAGGCTTTTTCAAGCCATTCGATCGGTACGGTCTCGACGCGCTCGCCGTCAGACGTCTTGAACAGCACCCTTGCTTGATAGACACCAAGATTCTGCGCTACCTTCAGCACTTCACCCGTGCCCCATTCGGGGCGGTTGCGCACCCGCACCCAGTCTTCGGCGTAGATCACGGTTCCGGGATCATTCGGGGGCGTTCACGTCGTTACATCCGCAGGTCGGTGGGGTAGTGGACGTCGATCTCGGCAATGCCACGGAAAGCCTTGTCGCTAGACACCAGAACGTCGGCCTTGAGACGCAGAGCCACGGCAAGCACCATCGAGTCGTTGGTAAGCAGGCCGTGGAGCTCCTGCAATGCGAATGCGCGGTCGAGCAGGTCGGGCAACAGGCAGGGCTCGAAGCCGAAGCCGAGGTCGACGAGCGCTCTTACCTTGGCCTTGTACAAGGTCAGGCCCTTGATAGCCTCGGGGCGCGAGCCCAGGCGTGACGCAGGGTTGCCGCCCGAGGTGAGGCCGCGCATCATTGCTTCGGCGAGCATCAGCTTGTGGGTGAACTCCTGCCACACCGTTTGCGGCAGGGTAGCGGAGACTTCGCCTGAAGAGCAGCGACGAATGAAGCGCTGCGCCTGGCTGGAGGCGCCCTGTTCGGCGTAGAGGAGCACGTTCGTGTCGACCACGCACAGGCTGCCGGTTGGAATGTCGTCGAGGTTCACAGGTCCCAACTATCGTGTTCGAGCACGGCCTTCAATTGCTCCGGCGCGAGTTTGATCGGCCGTTCGCAAAAAAGTTGAAACGCGGCTTCACGACGCGCCGGCTCGGGCAAACCCGCGGAAAGGTATTTCTCCAGTGCATCCTGGATTACATCGCTCAAGGGGCGACCTTCATCGGCGGCGCGCCGCTTGGCGCGACGCAGGACGTCTTGTTCGAGCAGCGTTCCGACTTTTTGTTTCATTTCACGCTCCTATGCAGAACCGACTGGCCCGAGCACGAGCCATGGGGTGAGCATTTCCATCAGCGTCAGGCCGCCATGGCGATAAACCGATTGTGAGGCCGATGGTGCCTGCGGCCGATTGTGACCCCGGCCGGCAAGTACGGTAAGACGTCGCGACTCGTCCAGCCACAGGCCGGGTGTCCGCTCCGGCAAGGCCTCGTTCTCTTCGTGAAAACGAAAGCGTTTGCCGTTTAGCACCCGGTCGACGTTCTTGAGTCGGGTATCGCTGAATCCGGACTTCAGGAATACATAGCCATGGTCGCTGGTGACAAGTACGCTGCGATCGGGTGGAAGCGCCTGTACCGTGTTGCGCCACGCTGTTTCGAAACCGTCCCAGACACCATCGAACAAACCTTCGTCCACCGCAGTGCTGTCGGTGTAGCGTTGATCCGGAAATCGGCACCAGAGCAACAGCGAATGATCGCCATCGTCAATGGTGTGATAGCTGTTTGTCTGCGCGAAATAGTAGTAGCGGACATTGCGCTCGCGCAATTCGCCGCGCGCCGCCAGCTGCGACGGCCCAAGCGCAGGCAAACCGAGGCCAAGACGATTGGCGACGTACTGAATCGTCTCCGACGGCACGGCCGCGCGCCCGCAGCCGCGTTCCAGCACGGCGCGGCGTGAAGCACGCGCAAGTTCGACGAGCCGCGGTACTTCGCGCAACGAGCAGCCGTCGAACACCACGGAGGCAGAGCGTGGATTCTTGGCAAAGAAGTCGCTGATGGTGCGATCAGGGGCAGACGCGGATGCGAGTTCCGAATACACATCTGGCGCGGTCGTCGCCAGCAGGCTTTCACGTTCGTTGACCAGTCGCTCTCCGGCCAGTAGATAGTTTTTCGGCGATTTCCCAGCGCGCGCGAAGGCTTCGTCGCTCCAGACTTCCTGCATGAGCCAAGCCTCCAGCGCAGGCAATCGTGATGGCGGGCTGGTGAGTGCCAGCAGCAGGGCGGAATCTAGGGCACTCACCTGGCAGCCTCCTGCGCAATTGCGTCGGCAAGCAACACCGTCATGCGCGCGGAGTAGGTGGCGCCCGTGAGGTTAGGCAGTTTTTCGCATTGCTGCTCTAGTTGCGCCTTGCTCAATGGGCCCGGGACCGAAATGTCGATCTGGACACCGAGGTCGCCTGTCCCCGACAGGCCGCCGCGATACGCCGACGGCAAGCCGCCAAAATCATGGTTGTGGTAGTCAGCGAAGATTGAAAAACGAACCTGCTGTATGGTCGGCGAATCGAGATCGACCAACCGCGCGGCCACCTGTTGGCGCAATTCACCGAGGCCGGTGCAGTGCGGCGTAGCGCGTTCCTCGGTGCGCCGTCCGGATGGTGTCGGCGGTGTTTCGGGCCCCGTGGGTAGTTGCGGATCGCCGGTAGGTCCGGTATCCCGTGGCGGCGTCGGGCCGGGTCCAGGCGGCGTCGGGGGAATCGAAGCGGGCCACGGATGGGCAAGTTCCGCCTGATCGAATTCAGATTGCGAAAGGGCAACTGGCTCGCCACAAAATCCGCCACCGCCGCGTTGGTGTTTCAGCCCGAGTATCCGCGCCGGGTCTTCGGCCAGATAGCGCACTGCCTGGGTGATAGCTGGTACGTCGAGCGGCACTGGAAATCCAAGCGTGCTGCGGTAGGCGCGATCGACCTGCTCGACGCGCTGTCCGATGAACGAGGCGAGGTTGTCGCGCAGGTGCTCGACAAAAAGCGATGGCGGATAGAGTTGGGTACGAAGCTGCTCGACGACTTCCAGCTTGTTGCTTGCTTGACCTAGGGGTTCTTCCTCGAACTGCGTGGCGCCGGCAGTCTCGGACCAGCTTTCGATGCGGATGTAGGCGAGCCCGGCGCCCTTGAGCAGGCGCAACAACTGAAGCGATTCATTGCGCTTGATGTCTTCATAGCGGCGGCGCAAATCCGCATTGCCGGGAGAATTGGCGAGATCGTTGGCGGCCTTCACGCGCTTCGCGTACGCAAGCAGATCCGGATTGCCGAGATGGTTGGAGGACGACTCTCGCGGTTCGAGCAGGATGATCTGATTGCGCATCTGCGTGCCCAGATACAACCCGTGGCGCTCTTCGGCCGACAATCGCCGCGGCGCCAG
>JAWXBP010000029.1 GCA_034440135.1 Planctomycetia bacterium | reverse complement strand
TCTCGGTCACGAATCCGCGGAAGGGAACATGAGCACTACACTTTTCGACCGACCATCGGTAACCCGCCAAGCGCTGCACTCTTCGAGCGCCGTTTACACATGTTGATCCTGCCGTTCACCCATTCGTTCTATGGGCGTGAGGATCGCTCCTTGACGGCCCGGCTGTTGGATGAACTCCCCTCGATACTTCTCTGGGCGATCGACGGCTGGAGCCGACTGACCGAGCGAGGGTACTTTGTGCAACCGCAGGCCGGTGAGGAACTCCTCGGCGAGCTGTCGGACTTGGCGAGCCCCGTTTCTGCGTTCGTGCGGGAGCGATGCGTGGTTGGCGAGTTAAATGCCGCCATTCCCGTCGCGGATTTGTTCGGGGAATGGAAGGCCTGGACGGAGGAGCGTGGCTGGAAAGACGCTGGCCGAGAGCAGGACTTCGGAAAGTCAATCCGTGCGTACGTCCCCGGACTCAAGTTGACGCACCCCCGACACCGCGTTTCGGGCAGGCCTGTGAGGACCTACGGGGGTATTCGGTTGCGTACGCCGAGTGACGATGACGGTACTCACTGATACGCATGATACGCACATCAATGGAAAGCACGTGTGGCGTGTAGAGGAATCATTATGGGCGCCATGAACGCGAATGTCGCAACTGAAAATGAAATGGCACGTCCAATGACGTGGTGCGCGAATCATGCGAATCAAGCGTATCATTCCCTTTTGCCAGCTTGGCTGGCGGACCCAGTTGTTCCCCCGAAAAAAAACGGCCCCGCACCGGCCGAAATCCCGACGTTGACAAGCCCTGGGACCTCGCAGCACACACTCAGCTACGTGGTTAACGAAGTCGAATCCCCTCCCAGCTCCACTCCGTTGAGTGCTAATGATGTCCCCTGGGCCGACGAACAGCCGTACGCAACGACGTCGGGATGGAGCGACGCCCTCGATGATTGGCCGGCACCGCCATGCGCGGTATGCGGCAGCCTGGAGCTGTGGCAAACCATGTTAGGCGAATGGCGTTGCCACCACTGCAATCCACCGACTGCGTCGCGCCGTTTCTTGCGGCACGCGGAACGGATCAAGGCAAGTCACGCAAGGAGAGGAACATGAGCGACCTCGACTTAGACGACAACACCATCGTGGAGCCGGCTCAAGTTGGGAAATTGAAATCTCCCGCGCCGGCGCCACAGCCACGACGGCGCAAGCGAGATTTGCGAGCAACCTGGTCGTTCGTGATTCCAACTGACGCCGAGGTCGCATCCGTTGAGGCAACGGAGAATCGCTTGGCCAGTTATACGCAGGCCCCGCGGTCGACGCCGCGCTTGAGCCAGGACGCATGCGCGAAGGTCGAGACGACTGCGAGCACGCCGGACGCAACGGTGCGTCAGGAGGGCAGCTAGGTGCCTTCGTCGCAAACAGTCGCATAATAGATACGGTGAACGTATGTTAGACAGATCGGAAAGCATCACCGAGAACCCAAGCATGCGGAAGGTCTGCGCTAGCAAACCGTCATCAGCGAAGGGCCGCTCGTCTAGTTCTCCAGCGGACTTCACAGCATTTCGAAACGCTTGAATGCCTCCGTCGGATTTTTGTAAGTCAACATCCACCTGGGCGGGGAGCCCGTAGCGGAAGGGAAGTGACGTATGGCGAGCATTTCGCGCGACCCGGGAGGGCGACGTCGGATTCTGTTTGCGGGGCCGAATGGCCGGCGGATGACTATACGGCTCGGCAAGGCGTCCCAACGCGACGCTGAGGCCGTAAAGTTGCGCGTCGAGCAATTGCTGGTGGCCAAGCTGACTGGGAATGCGGTCGCCGCGGACACGGCGCATTGGATTGCGGAACTCGATGCCCGGTTGGCGGACAAACTGACGCGCGTGGGGCTTATCCCAAGGCCAACCACAAAAACCGTCCTCGCTCTCGGACCGTTCCTGACTGAGTACATTGCCAGCAGAACTGACGTGAAGCCTAACACGCGAGCGCACCTTGAGCGCGCCATGGTCGACGTGCTCAAATTCTTCGGGGCAGACAAGCCTTTGGAGGAGGTCACGCCGGGCGATGCCGACGAATTCCGTTTGCATCTTCTCACGCGACTCGGCGACAACACAGTTCGACGGATCTGTGGACGGGCTAAGCAGTTCTTCCGGGCCGCCACTCGTAAGCGGATGATCTCCGAAAACCCCTTTGGTGATATGAAAGGGTGCAATGTCCAGGCAAACCGAGAGCGCGACTTCTTTGTGACCGAGGACATGGCACAGAAGGTCCTAGAGGCCTGTCCAAGCGCTGAATGGAGGTTGTTGTTCGCTCTGTCGCGATTTGGTGGCTTGCGTTGTCCAAGCGAACACTTGGGCGTTCGATGGGGAGACGTGGATTGGGCGCTGGGCCGGCTGACTGTCCATTCTCCCAAAACGGCCCATCATGAGGGCAAGGAATCGCGCGTCATCCCGTTGTTTCCAGAACTGAGGAGTCATCTAGAAGCGGCATTTGACGAAGCCCAACCCGGAACCGAGTTCGTGATCACCGGCTATCGGGACAGGAATAGCAATCTGCGGACGCAACTTGAGCGAATCATTCGCAAGGCTGGGCTGAAGCCTTGGCCGAAACTGTGGCACAACTTGCGGGCCACCCGGCAGACTGAGCTGACCCAGACGCACCCCATCCACGTCGTTTGCGATTGGATTGGCAACAGTCAGGCGGTGGCGGCGAAGCATTACCTTCAGGTCACAGATGCTGATTTCGACCAGGCAAACGGGCCGGTGGCGCAGAAAGCGGCGCAGCAGGCGCACGCAAATGATCGCCAGGAGTCGCAAGCGGTACTAGCTCTCACGCCGCAACCCCTGGAATTGCCGGGGGTTGCGGCAACATGCGACACGGTGCAACAGAGCCAAGCTCCCCCGGTAGGACTCGAACCAACGACAATGCGGTTAACAGGGGCAGTTCCACGATCTAGCCGAATGCATGCAAGTAGCGTCTGGGCAATAATCTACGCAAATCCAGGATCATTTGCAAACCATTGCATTTGACGTCGTAAGTGCTTACTCTTCGCGGGTATTTGGCACCATTTCGGGTATTACGCGTACGCACAGCCGTATCGCCGGACCAGCCTTTCTGAAACTGACTTTGCCCGATTCAATTTGATCGTAGAGCCATAGCAATGCCAACATTCGTCCTCGGCGTTTTGGGCTTACTTCTTTCGTACGACGTCGCCGCTTCCCGCCATATTCCTTTCGCGAGTCATGCTCAGACTCACGTTGGGCCAGTGTTCCGCGAACATCTTCGTGACCATTGCGCGTTCCGCCCCAGGCGAGCAGTATCCATAGAGAAATGCGAGCATGCGTCGATCGAAATCCGACAACACGGCGGACGAGGAAGATGCATTCGCGAAAATCGTCTCGACATTTCCTCGATAACTAGGCTCTGTTGACGATTAAATCCGCTTTAGGCGGATGAATCCGAGGGCCAGTTGGATGATTGCCAGAAATGTTTGTTTCAGTTTTTCGTAGCGAGT
>JAWXBP010000028.1 GCA_034440135.1 Planctomycetia bacterium | reverse complement strand
GCTTTGACGCGCGGGGGAAGGACTTGGCGCTGACGCTTGCGGACGCGGCCGGTAACGATTGTTGAGAAAGTCTTCATCGAACGAAAACAAACACGCCGTCTCACCTTCTGGCGAGACGGCTTGTTTCGTTCATGGATACGCGCCGGGTGGCTGGGGTCGAATGTACTCATTCGCCCCCAGCGGAACCGATTTCGGGGCGCGCTCTAAGGCTGCGTCACTTCAATCCGATACAGCGCCGTGTCGCTCCGCAAGAAAATGGCTTGCTCCGCCACCGCATAAGAAGCCAGCGTGCGCCCAGTAAGCGAGTTCTTCGCCAGTTGCTGGTAGCTGATCCCCGGCGCAATCACCGTCGTCTGACCTTGCTCGTCCTGAAAGTAAATGCGCCCCTCAGCGAACAGCGGCGACGCCGAATAGTTCCCGCCCAACCGTTTCTGCCAGTGCTGCGTGCCCGTAACCGCATCCAGACAACTCGCCACGCCGTTGTCGGACACCATATACAACTCATCGCCGACCACCAGCAGCGACGGCGTATTCGGCCCGGCCTTATCATGTTTCCACGCGACATGCGTCTCGGTCACGTCCCCGGCGCCGTCTGGGCGAATCGCCATCACCACCGGCGAGTTGTACCCAGTGCTGATATAGATCATGCCATGCGCGTACACCGGCCGCGGAATCACCGAATACCCGTCGTAACTCGCGAACCAAATCACTTCACCCGTTTGCGGATCAAATCCGCTCACCACGTTGCTGCCCGGGATCACTACTTGCTCGCGGCCGTTCACTTCGATCACTTGCGGCGTGCAAAACGAAAAAGTCTTCTCGGCCGGCACTCCACGCTCATGCCGCCATACCAGCTCGCCCGTTTGCTTGTTCAGCGCAGCCACGAACGGCGCTTCACCGCCGTCGCAACTGAAAATCAACAACTCATGCCACAGCGTCGGCGACCCCCCGTTGCCATGCACGGGCGGGTAACGCAGCTCCGCGTTACGCCACAGCACGCTTCCTTCCAGGTCGAGGCAAGCGGTGCCTTCATGACCAAAGTGAACGTACAGCCGATCCCCTTCGACAATCGGCGTCGGACTCGCATGGCTGTTCTTCTGGTGAATGCCCGGCGCCGTTTCCGCGACTTCGAGAAACACCTCCGTGTTCCAAAGCAGCGCGCCAGACTTCGAATCGACGCACAACGTGCGGAGCGAAAGATCGCTCTTTTCCGCCATGGGGTCTACAGGCACGGCGGTCGTCAAATAAACGCGCCCATCAACCACCACCGGCGACGACCATCCGCTACCCGGCAGTTCCACTCGCCAAGCAATGTTCTCAGTGTCACTCCAAGTGAGCGGCAGACCAACTTCGGAGGAGTGCCCCGAACCCTCCGGCCCCCGAAACTGCGGCCAATCTCCAGCCAGCAACGATCCGCACGACAGCAACACCAGGCCCGCCGCCAACACCGCAACGCAATTTCGCATAAATCAATTCACATCAATCGTGGAACTCGGGAAATCTACGGCCAGCGACGCGAGCCATCATAGTCCCACCAACCAACCCCCGGCAACCTGACCGCCCTCCGATCTCCCTTTCCAAACTTTCGCGACTTTTCGCGTTTTTCGCGGTTAAGTCCTGATTCCGAGCGGGCTCGTGTCTGCCGGGGCATGTTTGCCCGGATTTCGGTCGCTGGACGGGTCGCTAGTGATGTTCTACCTTTGAGCCGAGAGCCAGCGGCGCGGGAATTGCGGCCTAAACGCGATCTTCATCAATCGCCGTTTGAAACCGGCCATCCGGTCGCTTGGTAGAGCTTTGAACTTAACCTGTTTCGGGTTGCGCTCGCGGGATGGCTGGCCGACGCCAGTCGCCGAAGGATGAAATGCCGCGGCGGGCCCTGTGCTTATTTGTGGGCACGACTCTTAGAGGAGAAGCTGATGTTCCGGAAACTCTGTTTGAGCGCCGCGACGGCGGGGATGCTGTGGGCAGCCCCGAGCCTATGCGTGGCCCAGGAAGCAGCCACGAAGCCGGTCTTGTCCGTGGCGGTGAGCGGCGTTCAAGAACTGATTGACGACCTGGATTACCTCGGCGACCTGGCCGGTCAGCCTGGGTCGGGCCAGCAGTTGGAAGCGATGAGCGTGTTCTTCACGCAAGGTCACGGCCTGGAAGGCGTCGATCGCAAGCGTCCTTGGGGCGCCGCCGTGAATGCTACGGAAGACGGCCAATTCCAAGTGCTGATCTTCATCCCCGTCGCGAAAATGGAAAAGTTGATGGCCACCGTGGCCGTCTTCACCGGCGAGCCGGAAGATGCCGGCGACGGCGTTTGGGAATTGGCCGCGGATCGCCAGAGCGTGTTCGCCAAGGAAAACGACGGCTGGGCGTACTTCGCGCAATCGAAGGAAGCGCTGGAAAACCTTCCGGCGGACCCGATCAAGTTGCTGGGCGGCCTCAGCGAGCGTTACGACATCGCCGCGCAGGTCCACGTGCAAAGCTTGCCGGAACCGATGCGAGAGATGTTCATCGACCAACTCCGCGCCGGCATGGAAGGCAGCATGGAGCAGGAAGAAGGCGAGTCGGACGAGCAATACAAACTGCGCACGTCGATGGCCGAGCATCAGCTCGAAGCCATGTCGCAAATGGCGAACGAGTTGGACGAAATCACGCTCGGCTGGAACGTCGATCGTCCCGCCAAGCAAGTCTATCTCGACGTCGCCACCACCGCGTTGCCCGGCAGCAAGGCCGCCGAGCAGCTCAACGCCCTCAAGACCAACGTCAAGGCTTCTCGTTTCGCTGGCTTTTTGGCCCCCGAAGCGATTTTCTCATTGCACGGCAATAGCGTGCTGAGCGAGCAGGACCGCGCCCGGACCGAAGAAACCGTCGCGGCGATGCGTCAGCAAGCGATGGCCGCCCTCGAGAATGACGAAGACCTCGGCGACGACGAAAAGGGTCTGGCCAAGCAGTTCATCGAAGACGTACTGGAACTTGCCAAGGCCCAGTTGGAGAGCGGCTCGTTCTCCGGCGGCATGACCGTTCAAGGCGAAGGCCCGATCAACATCGTGGCCGGCAGTGCGGTCCCGGACGGCGCGCTGGTCGAAGAGAAGCTGAAGAAGTGGATCACCTTGGCTTCCCAAGAGGAAAAATTCCCGAAGGTGAAGTACAACGTCGGCGAACATGAAGGCGTGAAGTTCCACGTTGCTTCGCTGCCGATCCCGGCCGAAGCGAACGACCGCGAAAAGATCGTCGCGCTGCTCGGCGACAAGGTCGACTTCACCGTCGGCATCGGCAAGGACTCCGCGTTCTTCGCCATCGGTCCCCAAGGCATGGACATGATTAAGCAGGTAATCGACGACTCGAAGAAGGTCGGCGGAACCGACGCCAAAGAGCCGGTCAGCGCCTCGCTCGCCGTCGGCAAATTGCTGAGCGTGCTCGCCAAGGTCGATGAAGAGCACGGCGAAACGTTCGGCGAAGTCGCCGCCTCCATCCAGAAGGCCGGCAGCGATCACTTCCGCATCGAATCGAAGCTGATCGAAAACGGCGGACAATACCGCTTCCTGGCCGAAGAAGGCGTCATCCAAGCCATGGCCGCCGTGGGCAAAGCCCAGCAGCAACGCCAACAACTCGAAGGCGACGACGAAGAACTCGAAGGCGACGACGCCGACGATGACTCGGACGACGACGACGACGACGACGCGGACGCGGACGACGACGATGATGATGATGAGGAAAGCGACACGTAGTTCGCGTCGCTCGATTCAGTTAGATAAAAAGCAACTGCGTCGTTCGGGCCAAGCCTCGAACGACGCCGCTTTTTTTGGTGCATAGTATATCGGCAGAAAGCGTGACGTGGGGTGCCACTGGCGGCTTGTCCGCCAGTGCTGGAGTTGGGCCGCTAGCAAGACCAACGCCGCACTGGCGGACAAGCCGCCAGTGGCACCCACCGCTTAGTTTGTTCAGCGAGCGGGGTTAGAAGTTGAAGTGATACCAAACATAAATCTTCCCAGCCTGCCGATCGCGCAGAACGACGTATTGGTCGCTCTCGCCGCCGCCGGTAAGAGATTTGCAAACGTACATTTCCGCTCGCATATCGGGACTTATTGTTTTCCACTCCGTGGGCAGGTCGTCCCAAAACTCGCCGTAGTACCAACCACGGGTTGTAAGCGGCGAAAGACCCGTCTTCTTGACAAGGAAGTCAAACAGATATTGCGAATCGTCGAACCGAATGAAGTAGGTGCAATCCCAGCCGTCGCGAACACGGTAGTACTCAGCGTTGGCAAGAATCAATCCGTTCGCTTCTGCCGCTTCTTCGAAATCAATCCACGGCTCCTTTAACGGCCGGTACAATGCCTCGCGGTTCGTGAAACCGCGGGTTGGATAAACCAATTCCTTGAGATACGCCAGCCCTCCGCACGCCACGCAAAGCATCGTCATAAAAAGCAACAGCGCGCGAAGCGTGAACTTAGCGCCGCTATGCCCGTTCGAATTGCCCGCGGTCGTGGCCATCGCCATCCAGTCTAACATCCAGCCCGATCACGAGCCTCTCAACAAAAAAAGCTGACGCCGAGTAAGCACTCGACGTCAGCCCTGTTTTGTTTTTCGCAGATCGAGACGGGCGCTTAGCCTTCGGACGCCACGACCTTGTTGTCCGTCCGCCGTTGACGCAACCGCACCGCCTTGCCGATGCGATCGCGGAGGAAGTACAGCTTCGCGCGGCGGACCACGCCGGAACGCTTCACGTCGATCGCCGCGATCCGCGGCGAATGCAGCGGGAACTTCCGCTCCACTCCTTCGCCGGACACGATCCGCCGGACCGTGAACATCTCGCTGCTGCCGGCGCCGCTCCGGGCGATCACCACGCCATTGAAAATCTGAATCCGCTCCTTGTCGCCTTCCAGGATGCGGGTATGCACGTCGACGGTGTCGCCGATCTCAAAGCGGGGCGGCTCGGCCTTCAGGCTCGATTGTTCGACGAGCGTGATGATAGTGGAGTTCATGGTTCGGGTTCCTTCGTTATGTGATTGGTTCGTTGGTTGTGTTTCAGCGCGACAATCGAGTCGCGGACATGATTGTTTCTGTAGCCGAGGTCTGCGACCTCGTTGTCTCGGAATCCATCGCTGTTTGCCGCGCCACCGACGTCAAAGACCTCGGCTACAGAAGCACGCCATCAAAACTCTCCCTCAATCCTCTGCGCCTCCGCGTCTCCGCGATTCAATCCGGTTGTGCGTCTTTTCCTCGCTCTGCCGCCGTCGCCAGCGGGCAATCTCCTGGTGATTCCCGCTCAGCAGCACGTCCGGCACGGCGAGTCCCCGGAACTCGCGCGGTCGCGTGTATTGCGGAAACTCCAGCAGCCGATCCTCGCCCGAAAATGAATCTTGTTTGTTGCTTTCCTCGTCTCCCAGCACGCCTGGCACCAAGCGAATCACGGCGTCGATCATCACCATCGCCGCGACTTCGCCGCCGTTCAGCACAAAGTCTCCGATCGAAATCTCATCCGGCTGCGTCAACAGCCGAATCCGCTCGTCGAAGCCCTCATACCTCCCGCACAGCAGCACGATGCGTTGCTTGGTCGACAACTCCTCGATCACCGCTTGGCTCAGCCGGCGACCCGTCGGGGTCAGCATCACCAAATGCCCCGGCGATTCCGTTTCCGCACGGACCGCTTCAATGCACTTGATGACTGGCTCCACCATCAGCACCATCCCGGGCCCGCCCCCGAAGGGGCGATCGTCCACGGTATTGTGCTTTCCTTCGGCCCAATCGCGGATGTTATGCAACCGCACCTCGACCAAGCCGCGCTCGATCGCCAGCTTCAACAGGCTTTGCCCCAGGTAGCCCGGGAACATCTCCGGGAACAGGGTCAGCACGTCGAATCGCATGGCGCTCTCGCGGCTTATTCAGCCGCGGTTTCCTCGGCGGGCGCTTCGACCGGAGCTTCCGCGACTGGCTCGGCCTTCTTAGCCATCTCCACCGGCTTCGGCGCCGGCGGCACGATCTTCGGCATCGCCAGACGCTCGCGCGCCGCTTGCTGCGCGGGCATGTGCGTGCCGTTCAGGCCGTACTTGCGAATCAGCACTTTCACCTTGTCGCTCGGCTGAGCGCCGACGCCGATCCAATATTGGATGCGATCGCCGTTCAGCAAAGCCCGAGCGTCGGTGTCCGTGATCATCGGGTCGTAGGTGCCCAATTCTTCGATCACCTGCCCGTCGCGCGGACGCCGCGAGTCGGTGGCGCAGATGCGGAAGAACGGGCGATGCTTGCGCCCCAATCGTTTCATGCGAATGCGTACGGCCACGACAGTATCTCTCCAGGTTCAAATGGTGAATGCGGTGTAATGATGAATGCAGAATGATGAATGACGAACAGTACGCAATTCATCATTCATCATTCTGCATTCATCATTTAGTTAATTCCTCTGCCCGCGTTTCTTACGGCGCAGTTCCTTTTCCCGTTGCTTCTTAAGCTTGTTGCGTTCGTCGGAAGTCAGACGCTTGCCGGTCCCCTTCTTCTCCCGAGCGAGTCGGGAACCGGGATCGAGCAGCCCGCCGCTTTGAAGCTGTTGAATCTTCTTGAAACGATCCTTGACCCCCATCCCGGTCATCGATTTCATCACGTCCGCCATCCCGTCGAACTGCTTGACGAGGCCGCTCACTTCCGCGGGTTCGACTCCGGCGCCCGCGGCAATCCGGCGGCGGCGGCTGGCGTCGATCGTCTTGCTCGGGTTGCGGCGTTCCTCCGGCGTCATCGAATCGATGATGCCGAACAATCGCTGCATGTCTTTGTCCGCGTCTTCGTTGGACGCCATCATGTTCGCCAGGCCGCTCATGCCTGGAATCATGCCCATCACTTTTTGCAGCGGACCAAGCTTGCGGACCTGCGCCATCGTCTTGCGGAAGTCGTCGAGCGTGAATTCGCCCTGCCGAAGCCGCTCTTCCTGCAGCAGCATTTCGTCCTGATCGAACTTTTGCTGTGCCTGCTCGAACAGCGAGACAATATCGCCCATCCCCAAAATGCGGCCGGCCAGCCGATCGGGATGAAATTCCTCCAGCGCGTCGAGATGTTCCCCGACCCCAATAAACTTGAGCGGAACCCCGGTCACCGCTTTGACCGACAGCGCCGCGCCGCCGCGAGCGTCGCCGTCGAGCTTCGTCATAATCACGCCGTCGAGTTCCAACGCGTCGTTGAACGCTTTGGCGCTGTTCACGGCGTCCTGGCCCGTCATGCCATCGACAACCAGCAGCACCTGGTCCGGTTGGCAGCGCGCGTCGATCCGCTTGAGCTGCCCCATCAACTCTTCGTCGATGTGCAGTCGCCCGGCCGTGTCCAAGATCAGGACGTTCACGCCTTCCTTCTTGGCCTTCGCCAAGGCGTTCTGGCAAACCTGTACGGGGTCCGTCGCCCCCTCTTCGGAGTAAACCGGCACGCCAAGCTGCTCGCCCAGCACATGCAATTGATGCACGGCCGCAGGGCGTTGCAAGTCGGCTGCGACCATCATCGGCCGTTGCTTCCGTTCGCGCAGATACCGCGACAACTTGCCGCACGTCGTCGTCTTTCCCGACCCCTGCAGGCCGCACATCATCAAGACAGTGATGTCTTTGCGAGCCAGGATTTCGTGATCCACCGGTCCCATCAAATTGACCAGCTCGCTATGCACGATGCCGATCAACTGCTGGCCGGGATTCAACGCGGCCAGCACTTGCTGCCCGACCGCCTGCTCCGACACCCGAGCGGTGAAGTCCTTGGCGACGCGGAAACTGACGTCGGCTTCCAGCAAGGCCTGTTCGACCAGGCGCAGCCCTTCGCGCATGTTCGAATCGGTCAGTTTGGCCTGACCGGTCAGCGTCTTGAACGCCGAGCTAAGTCCTTGCTGTAACGACTCAAACATCGCGTGCCACAGTACGGGTGAAAGCGCATCGCCGCCCCATTTCTGGACGGCGAAAACCCGTAGTCTACCGGAACGCGGCCAAACCTGGCAATGGTCGGATGAGAGGCCTGCCGCAGGAATCTTGCGATGCCCGGCGCCTTCCTGTACCTCTGGGGGGTGGTGTGGTGCTGCCTGCGCTGTAAGTGTCACGCCAGGAATGCCTTACGAAAACCCGGTAGCTTCGCACAGTCTTAACAATTTTCTTGTCGAAACCTAAAATTCCGTTTATAAGGAACAGTTAGGCGGCTCATTTCGTCGGAACTCCATCCGACGTGCCTGATCCCCTTGAAAAAAAATTGCGCCTGGCAGGCGATCCGAAGCGGCTGGAGCGGCCGTTTCGTTCGCCTTGCCCGGGCCCCGGAACAGACTCGGCGGGACGCGCGGCGACCTCTCAATAGCGTCGCTGGCGGAACCGTGTTCATGCCGAGTTAGGAAATTCGCGCCCACCACTCCCATCCAAGTCTGAATCTATGCGCCCGACACATTCCCGTCCGAAGAAGCACGGCTCGCCGGTCGAACGGCTCGAAGCCCGCTGGGTGATGGATGGATTGCCATTGATCACCGAGTTCATGGCGCTCAACGAATCCGGCATCCAGGACGAAGACGGCGATCGATCCGACTGGATCGAAATCTACAATCCCGGCCCCGACGACTTCAATCTCAACGATTGGTTTCTGACCGACGATGCCACCGAACTCGACAAGTGCGAGTTCCCGTCGCAATCGCTGACGGCCGGAAACTTTCTCGTCGTCTTTGCCTCGAACAAAGATCGCGCCATCGCCGGTCAACAACTCCACACCAACTTCGGCATCTCCGGCGACGGCGAATACCTCGCGCTGACGCGACGCAATCCCGGCAACAACCAGATTCAAGTCGTCTCGGCCTTCGATCCCACGTTCGGGCAGCAGTACCCGGACGTCTCGTACGGCGTGGAACAAAGCGTCGCCATCACCGATCTCGTCGCCGAAGGCGGCGCGGCGAAGATCTTCTTCCCAGCGAACAACAACCTGCACCCGAATTGGACGCAGCGCAACTTTAGCGACGGAGCGTTCACCAACGCCACCACGGCCATCGGCTACGAAGTGGCCGTGCCGGGCATGACGACCAAGAAGGTCAAATCGAACGGCACCGTATCGACCCTCTCGGAAGCCGAGACCTTGCTCGTTACGCCGTCGCAACAGGCCAGCGTCGTCACGCAGGTTACGGCGGTGGTGAACTTCCTGGAGACGGGCGGGACCGGAAATTTTTCCAGCGACTTGGCCTTTCCGGGCAGTGCCGTCGGAAACGATACGGATCACTTTATCACGGAGTCCGTCGGCACCGTTACGATTCCGGCCGCTGGGCAATGGACGTTCGGCGTGAACAGCGACGACGGATTCAAATTGCAGGTGGGCAATTTCACCACGCAATGCGATTGCTTGCGTGGCGCATCCGACACGTTGCAAACCTTTAACTTCCCAGCGGCGGGCAAATACCCCATCCGCTTGCTGTTCTTCGAACGCGATGGCGGCGGTGCGGTCGAATTGTTCGCCGCGCCAGGCGCGCACGGATCCTTCAACGCCAGTTTCGATCTGGTCGGCGCCACGTCCGCGGGTGGCTTAGCGGTCGAAACCGATCCTGGGGGCGGCGCCGGCGTTGGCTTCGGCAACTACATCGATACCGACGTCGAAGCCAGCATGTTCAACAGCAAGGCGACCGTTTACATGCGGGCGCCGTTCAACGTGGCCAATCCGGCGGAACTGGACTCGTTAACCTTGCGTTTGCGCTACGACGACGCGATCATCGTCTACCTCAACGGTACGGAAGTCGCGCGGCGCAACGCGCCCGCGAGCGTGGTGTACAACACGTTGGCGTCCAGCGACCGCGCCGAAAGCCTCGCGGTGCTGGAAGAGAACATCGACATCTCCGCACACATCGGGCTCCTGGTCGCCGGCCAGACAAACATCTTGGCGATCCACGGCCTGAACGACGCCCTCAACAGCAACGAATTCCTGCTCACGGCTCAACTCTCGGAAATCACCGCGAACAACGGTCAACTTCGCTATTTCCAACAAGCCACGCCCGGCGATTTCAATCCTTCCACGGGCTTTATCGATTTCGTCGCGGCCCCCACGTTCAGCGCGCCCCACGGTTGGAAGACCTCCTCCTTCAACCTGACGCTGGCGACCACTACGCCCGGCGCCCAGATTCGTTACACCACCGACGGCTCCATGCCGACGGCCTCCAGCACGCTTTACTCGTCCCCGATCAACGTCAGCACCACGCGCACCATCCGCGCCGCCGCCTTCAAGACGGGCTTTGAACCTTCGCGCGCGGAGACGGCGACATATTTGTTCATGAGCAACGTCTTGTCGCAACAGCCGAACGGCCAGGTCCCCGGCGCCGGCTGGGCGACCGACCCCACCAACGGCCAGGAAATGAACTACGGGATGGATCCCAACATCGTCGGCAACGGCACTTACGGCCCGCTGGTCGACGACGCGCTGCTCTCCATCACGTCGGTCTCCGTCGTCATGGACCTCGATGACTTGTTCGATCAGTCCACCGGCATCTACGTCAACGCCTATGGCGAAGGGCGTCAATGGGAGCGCCCCGCGTCCGTGGAACTGATCACGCCGGGGAGCCCCGAGGGCTTTCAGATCGACGCAGGTATTCGCATTCGCGGCGGTTTCAGCCGTACCGGGGACAACCCCAAACACGCGTTCCGGCTGTTCTTCCGCGACGAGTATGAAGGAGATCTGAACTACGCCTGGTTCGGCGACGAAGGCGTCGACGAGTTCGAGAACATGGATCTGCGCACCGCGCAGAATTATTCCTGGTCGTTCCAGGGGGACGGTCAAAACACCATGAACCGCGACGTCTTCTCCCGCGACCTGCAGCGAGATCTGGGCGATCCCTACACGCGCAGCCGCTACCACCACCTGTTCATCAACGGCGTCTATTGGGGACTGTTTCAATCCCAGGAACGCTCCGAGGCGTCGTTCGCCGCCAACTACTTCGGCGGCGAAAAGGACGACTACGACGTCGTCAAGGCCGAGGCCGGGCCCTACACCTTGCAGGCCACCGACGGAAATCTCGAGGCCTGGCTTCAGTTCTGGGAAGGCGCCAACGCGGTCGATGCGGCGGCGAACGAAACCGAACGATTCGCCCTGTACCAGAAACTCAAGGGGCTCAATCCCGACGGCACGCGCAACCCCAACTACGCCGTCCATCTGGATAGCCGCAATCTGATCGACTACATGCTGGCGATCATCTACGGCGGCAACCTCGATGCCCCGATCTCCAATTTCCTCGGCAACACCGCCATCAACAACTGGTACGGACTGCGCGATCGCACCGGAACCGAAGGCTGGCGCTTCTTTGCCCACGACAGCGAACACACCCTCCTCAATGTAAACGAAGATCGCAGCGGACCTTTCCCGGCCGGAGCGCAAGAGCAGCATGCCAATCCGCAGTGGATTTTCCAGCAGCTCTGGGCCAGCGAAGACTTCCGCTTGGAAGTGGCGGACCGGATTCAAGAGACGTTCTTCGGCGACGGCGCGCTCACGCCTGCCGCCAATACCGCGCGCTTCATGGCCCGCAAGAACGAACTCGATCTCGCTATCATCGCCGAGTCCGCCCGCTGGGGCGACGCGAAGCGCGAGCCGGCCTTCACCAAGGCCGATTGGCAAAACACGATCAACGGTATCGTCAACAACTACTTCCCCGCCCGCACCAACGTCGTGCTGAATCAGCTCAAGCAAGACGGGCTGTATCCGGACGTCGATCCGCCGGTGCATGTGCCCAATGGCGGCAACGTCCCCAGCGGCCATGACGTCGAATTCGCCACCATCGACGGCGTGATCTACTACACCATCGACGGCAGCGACCCGCGCCTCCCGGGCGGTGGCATCTCACCCGACGCCATCGCCTACAACAACGTCACCAACTACGTCTCACCAACTACGGACGCCCGCTGGCGCATCCCCGACGGCACCGAAGGCGCCTGGCAGCAGCCGGCCTTCAACCACAACAATTGGTCCACCGGCCCAATGCCCATCGGTTTCGACACCGGCGTCATCACCACCGGTCCCGGCTTTACCGTGCGCACGCTGGACACCAGCTCGGGCAGTATCGACTCGATCAACACCGCGTCGAATCTACTCAATGGAAACACGAACGGCTTCACCATCGCTTCGGATACATCCACGGTCATGTCGTACGTGAACCTTGGCGATTCCGGAAACTTCGGCTCGCCGCCGACCCTGCCCGTTCCCGGTACCGTGGACCGTGAGCAATACGCAATTCGCGTGACGGCGAGTATCATCATTCCCGTCGGCACCTGGACCTTGGCCGTAGGTAGCGACGACGGTTTCCGGCTGACGATCCCGAACACCACTTTTAGCAGCCGGTTCAACGACAACGGCACGCAACCGACCAACGGCTTCTCCTTTTCTTCTCCGCGAGGTCATGGTCAGTCCGGTGGCACGTTCACGGTCGCTGGCTCACCGTTGACGACGACCATCATGCTCGATTTCTACGAAGCTGGCGGCGGCGACTCCTTGGAGCTTTCCTTGGCGTCCGGTTCGCAAGGCGGATTCAACGGCAACTTCCAAATCTTGCAGAATGGCACTCTCGGCTGGAACACCACGACCACGGCGATCCCGTTCGACTTCGATCCGTTGATCGAAACGGACATTCAGGCGGCGATGCACAACGTCCGCGCCGGCGCGTACCTGCGCATGCCATTCAATGCTTCGTCCGTAAGCAGTGTGCAGGCCTTGAACCTGCGCATGAAATACGACGACGGCTTCGTCGCCTACCTGAATGGCGTCAAAGTCGCCGAACGGAACGCCCCGGCCAGCCCGACCTTCAGCAGCAACGCCACGGTCAGCCGCGCGGATCAGCAGGCCGTCGTCTTCGAGACCATCGACATCAGCAATTTCCGTCAGCATCTCATCAATGGCGGCAACGTCCTGGCCATCCACGGCCTCAATGTCTCCGCCGGCGAAACGGATTTCTTTATCGAGGCGCAACTCGATTCCTATTCCGTCGGCTCCGGCACGTCGTTGACCCAAAGCTCCATTGTCAACGCGCGCACCAAGCAAGGCAGCGATTGGTCCGCTCTCGCTTCGGCCGAGTTCTTTATCGGCACGCCCGCCAGCGCATCGAACTTGTCGATCACCGAACTCAACTACAACCCCTACGAACCGACGCCCGCGGAAGTCGCCGCAGGTTTTGTCGACGAGAACGCCTTTGAGTACGTCGAACTCCGCAATACCAGCGGCCAGACCATCGATCTGGCTGGCGTGGAATTCACCGGCCTGACGTTCAACTTCTCCGGCGCCGACATCATCGGGTTGGGGGCCAACAAATACGTGCTCATCGTGAGCAATCGCGACGCGTTCGAAATGCGCTACGGAACCGGCCTGCCCATCGCAGGCGTCTACACGGGCGCCTTGGCAAACTCCGGCGAGCCTTTGAAAGTCAGCGCCCGCAACGGCGACGACATCGACAACTTCGCATTTGACGATACAGGCGACTGGCCAGGCCGCGCGGATGGCAACGGCAGCTCGCTCGAAGTGATTAGCGTCACCGGCAACTACAACGATCCGCAAAACTGGCGTCCCAGCACGGAATACGGCGGCTCTCCTGGCAAGGCCGGTATCGGCGACTTCGCCGATGTCGTCGTCAACGAAATCCTGACGCACACCGATCCGCCCCAAAAAGACTCCGTCGAGCTTTACAACACTACCAACGCGTCGATCAATATCGGCGGCTGGTACATCAGCGACTCGAACGACAACTACGCCAAGTTCCGCATCCCCAACAACACCTTCATCCCGGCCCACGGCTACCTCGTCTTCGACGAAGACGACTTCAACCCTAACCCGACCAACCCCGGCCCGAACGATTTCTCGTTCAATGCCGCCGAAGGAGACGATACCTGGCTGCTCGCGGCGAACACCGCCGGCAAGCTCCTCCGTTTCGCCGACCGCGGCGAATTCGGCGCGGCCGCCAACGGTGTTTCGTTTGGCCGTTGGCCGAACGCCACCGGCGAACTGTTCCCCATGACCGAACTCACGCTCGGCGGACCGAACAGCGGTCCCTTGTTCGGCCCGGTCTTAATCAGCGAGGTGATGTACAACCCGCTGGCAGCGGCCGGTGACGACGACCTCGAGTTCATCGAACTTTTCAACTCCACGGCCAATCCGATCGATCTCACCAACTGGCGCATCAGCGGCGGCGTCGATCTGGTCTTTGGCGCCGGCCGCACGATCGGCGCGCTCCAGACCTTGATCGTCGTGCGCTTCGATCCGACCGATACCACGAAAGCGAACGCCTTCCGCACGCATTACAGCATCGGCCCCGAGGTCAATCTCGTCGGACCCTACGCGCCGTTGGCCCTGCTCGACTCCGACGGCACGGTTCGCCTCGAACGCCCCGACGAACCGCCCGCGAATCAACCAGAACTGATTCCGTACCTCCTCGTCGACCAGGTGAAGTACGACAACGTCGCCCCCTGGCCGCAACTGCCCAACGCCAGCGGACACTCGCTGACGCGCCTCGCGGTAACCGCCTTCGGCGATTTCTCGGCGAGCTGGGGCGGCGAGGAAGCCACCCCCGGCGACACCGATTTCGCGCCCAACAATCTGCCGACAATCTCTGCCATCGACAACCTCGCGATCAACGAAGACGGCGTCACCCCCTCGCTCGACTTCACGGTTGGCGATGTGGAAACGCCGCTCAATAGCCTGTCGATCACGCGCTCGTCGTCCAACACCACGCTCGTCCCCAACGCCAACATCGTCATCACCGGCAGCGGCGCCAATCGGAGTGTCGTAGTCACGCCCGCGAGCAATCAATTCGGCTCGGCGACCATCACCATCACCGTGGACGATGGCGACGACGAAGTCACGGAAACGTTTGTGTTGACCGTCAACCCGATCAACGATCTCCCCACGATCTCGGCGATCCCCAGTCGCTCCATCCCCGAAGACGGCAACACCGGCGCGATCGCCTTCACCATCGGCGACGTGGAAACCGCGCTCGGCGCGCTCGTTCTGACCGCGGAGTCCTCGAATACCAATCTGGTGCCGCTGGCGAATATCGTGTTCGGCGGCTCCGGAGCGAGCCGCACCGTCACCGTCACTCCGGCCGGCAACTTGAGCGGCGCCGCGATCATCACGATCACGCTCAGCGACGGAACCGGCGTCGCGATCGAAGACTTCGAGTTGGCCGTCGATTCCGTCAACGATCCTCCGACCGTCTCCGCGATTGACGACCTGACCATCAACGAGAATACGAACACCGGGCCCATCGCATTTACCGTCGGAGATCCGGAAACCGCCGCCGGAGCCCTGACCGTCTCGGCCGTTTCCTCGAATCCCACGC
>JAWXBP010000027.1 GCA_034440135.1 Planctomycetia bacterium | reverse complement strand
CGCTGGGGGCTGGAGTTGATCGAGTATGCCGGGCGGGAGATCGGCGGCAAAGCTCGCGTGAGAACGGAAAAGAACCGCGTTACCTGTGCCTGGGACTCGACGCTGGAAGACTGGTTCGTGAACGGGGCGAAGGGGTTGGAACACGGGTTGACGATCCGGCAGAGGCCTGTGAGACTCGAACTCCGGCTGGCCGTGCGGGGTGGCTTGCGTCCGGAGGGCGGAGGCAGCGCCGTGCGGTTCGTGGACGGCTCGGGATCAGCCGTGGTGAGCTACTCGGGGCTAAAGGCTTGGGACGCGGATGGGCGTCTGCTTCCGGCCCGCATGGAAGGGTGCGACGGCGTGCTCCATCTACGGGTGGACGATCGCGAAGCCCGCTATCCAGTCAATCGACCCCGTGGTCCAGCAGGCTTACCTAAAGCCAGCGGCCGAGGCGAGTTTTTTCGGGATTTCGGTGGCGGTTTCCGGCGACACTGTGGTCGCAGGGGCTGTCACTTTCAGGATTATCTGGCATAGATCCGTCAACATTATTTGGTGTACCCGCCCGGCGCCCCGAGGCTGCAACTTCGAGTTGCGCAAACCTGTTGCCATCCCAGGCCGTAACGCATACAGTTTCGCAAGGCGCAAACGCAGGAAAGCAAGGGGAAGCCGCATCGTTGCGCAACCGAGCGTTTGTGCAACGTCGAATTTGGTACGGCTCGGTAGCCCGTACCAGTTTGCCGAACCTTGCGCGACTTCACGTTCTCTATTTTGTTGTTGCTAGACTTGCGACAGCATGTCACTTGCTGCCACCCTCCTCACGCTCGCACTTGCCGATTGCGACGACATTGTGGCTGCACGTTCGGGCGACCTCTTTCTTGCCTGCCACTCCCCATCAGACAAATTCACCGTTCCAGTCAACGGGCACAAAGCAGTGAATGACGAGATGGATGGTTACGTCATTCGGCTGAAGAAAGATTCCCATGAGATTGTGTACGTGACTCGCATGGGTGGCGGCGCCTACGATTCAGCGTCGCGAGTAGCGATCGACGAGGAAGGCAACGCATGGGTTGCGGGCTTCACCAAGTCCGCCGATTTCCCCGTGGCCGCCGACGCTTGGCAGAGGACGTACGGCGGAGACGGAGACGCATTTCTCATGAAGCTCTCCCCCTCCGGCCGTGTGCTGTTTTCGACCTTCATTGGCGGTCCGAAGTCTGACTTCGGAAACGCCATCGTTATGGTTGGCAATCAAGCCGTGATCGCTGGCACCAGCGACGGGGACGGGTTCGTCCAAAGTGGGCCGTCGAGGCAAGTGACCTTCGGGGCTACAGGGGAAGAGAAGCTGACGGGGCTCGCCCAACACAAGGGAAAACTATACGCAACCGGCTACACCAAGTCGAACGACTGGAAAACCCTTCGAGGCCTGAGTGATGCGTTCGTCGTCAGGCTGAACGCGCAAACGCTCGCGATCGAGAGCGCCGAGTACTTCGGCGGCAGCGGAGACGACTCCGCTTGGGGCATCGCGATTGACAAGCGGGGCCGCATATTCATAGCTGGCCAAACCAGTTCTACCGACCTTCCGGGAGCGAGTCGAGGCTTTCAGCGGCGGTACCGAGGGAACATTGATGCTTTCGTCGCCCAGATCGGAGGCCCGGCGACCTACTTCGGCGGCTCGCAAAAGGACGAGGCTGGATACGACGGCCAGAACATCGCGATCGATACCGACGGTAGCGTGTGGATCGCAGGAATGACGTACTCGACAGACCTCCCAGCCGAGGGTTCATACGGCGGGGGCGACGGAGATGGCTTCATCGCCAAGTTTACGCCAGCGCTCAACAAAGTACACTTTGCGTCTTATGCCGGCAGCCCTGCGAGAGAAATCGGCGAGGGCATTGCGATCGTTCCCGGTGGGGCATTGATGACGATGGTCCGCCTTAGCGACAAGGAGGGCGTTTCTGTTGGACCCTTTTTCGCCCAATCCGTGATCTCTGTCTGGCGACCGGCCCGCCCCCTCACTCCAAACCCCCGATCAGAAATTCGCATTGATACCGGCGAGGCCGATGCGGCCTTGGCGTTTCTCGCGGAACACGAAGATGTGTCCCGCATCTGGGGTACGGAAGGCTACATCCGGCTCAAGAAACGTGAGGCGGAGATGGGCCGCTCGTTTTCGGAAAATGAGTTTGAGCAATTCCTTGATTCTGATGCCCTGAGGCGACGGAAGGAAGCGCTGCGAAGCACGCTCACTCGATGGAAACAGGCTGACATCAAGGCGATCACTGAGCGTGTTCGGTCTTATCTGCCTCCAAACGCGCGTCTCCGCGCCACTGTTTACATAGTGATCAAACCGCGCAGCAACAGCTTCGTGTACGAACTGGCAACGAATCCAGCCGTTTTCGCTTATCTCGATCCGGAGATCACAAAGGAAGAATTCGAGAACACAATCGCCCACGAGCTCCATCACGTCGGGCTGGCCAGCCTGGAAGACGCCGCCCACCAGGTCGGTTCTTCTTCCGCAAATGTGCGGCAGGCGGTGAAGTGGATTGGAGCTTTCGGAGAGGGCCTCGCAATGCTGGCAGCCGCAGGCGGGCCCGATATTCACCCTCACCTCAACAGTTCCACTCAGGACCGGGCCCGTTGGGATGCCTCCCTCAGAAACCTCCGTCAAGACATGCACTCCGTCGAAGCGTTCCTACTCGATACGATGGCAGGCAAGCTCGATGAAAAGCAGCAAAACGAAAGAGGGATGTCTTTTTTTGGGGTACAGGGTCCGTGGTACACCGTCGGTTGGACCATGGCTGTAACCGTCGAGAAAGTGAAGGGACGCCCCGCTCTCATCGACTGCATGACCGACATGCGCACACTACTGCGCTACTACAACGACGCGGCAAGCCAATTACAGCCGAAGTGGTCGGAAAAATTCTTGAAAGCCTTGGCCAGCCCGTAGCGACGCTGGTTCAGGCGATGGCCGGGCGAATAGAACCGGCAAAACGGCAGTTGCGACCGCGATCCCAGGGCCTGTACGGCGACTGACGTATTGTTCTAGCCCAACTCACGCTGATCTCGCGCACGCAGTCAGTGTAGCATAGTTCTGGGGTCTTGCGATGAACGAAATCATATTCCTGGTCGAAGACGCGCCAGAAGGTGGCTTCTCGGCCAGGGCGCTCGGGCACTCGATATTCACAGTGGCGGACACCGAGCGG
>JAWXBP010000026.1 GCA_034440135.1 Planctomycetia bacterium | reverse complement strand
CGTCGGCTTCCTTTGACCTCACCAGCGATCCGGCAATCGTGACGGTCGCGGCCGGCTACAGCAAGCGTCGCCGCCGCGATCAACAAGTGCTCCACCCTTACGTTGCCGCCAAGCTCATCGACTGGCTGGCGGCGAAGTCGGCTGAATCGGAAACTATCCTCTTTCCAATTTCACGACGTTCGGGTTCTTCGGAACGGGATACGGCGAAGATGATGGAACGGGATCTGGAGCGGGCTCGCGCGCAGTGGTTATCGGAATTCCCGGATTCGGAACAGGCCAAGCACGCGAAGTCGGACTACCTCTGCTACAAGGACCGAGAAGGACGTTTTGCCGACTTCCACGCAAACCGGCATACGTTCATCACGAACTTGGCCCGCGCCGGAGTCTCGCCAAAGACGGCTCAGGAGCTGGCTCGGCACTCGGATATCCGACTCACGCTCGGTCTTTACACACACACCAACCTCGACGATCGGGCGGCAGCGGTGCGCCGCCTTCCCTCCCCGCAGTCAAAGCCGGCCCGCAAGGAGGCGGCCGAGTCGAATGGAGTTACTGACAAAAGAGCATTAACTGATGAAACCGAAAAGTGTCAGCATCTGGGCAGTGCACAAGAAGCACAAGATGGCAAAACAGGGCAAGTCGAGTCACCGGCTGGCCCAGAGACTATTTCAGCCGTGGTCTCTAGGACAACACCGCAAGTGCTTGAAGAATCAGCACTTGGCACCACGAGTCGTCACCCGGCCGGACGTGACAAAAATGAGGCTGTTGGGGCTCGAACCCAAGACCTACGGATTAAAAGTCCGTTGCTCTACCGACTGAGCTACAGCCTCGACGGGGATTTTCTGGCGTGTGCCATGACTTTCGGGCGAAAGCCCACGGCCAACGACTGCCATGGGCTGGGCCGCGCCCGAAAGGGGCGATGACACCGTCACAAGGTACCAGAAAGACGCTGGGCGGCAAACCGCCCGGCGCGCGCCTGGTTTGGCTCGCCCTGATAACAAGTGACAGGGCGGCGGGAGGTGAAGGTTCGCGACTGGCAGCCAGTGACTCGGCTCCCAGCGGGCCTATTTCGGGCTTCCCCCGGCGCCGACCGTTGATATTTCAAGCTGTGAAGCTCGCCGAACTACGGAGTTCTGCGCCGCCGACGCAGCTCAGCTTCCACGTTGAACCGCAACTGCGTCCCTTCCAACTCAGCTTGATCCGCCACGGTCGACAACACTTCGACGTAGCGCGGTCCGCCCAGGAGTTTCGCCACGGCAAAGGCTTCGTTGCGTACGTCCGCCGCGACATACGCGTCGACCATCAGCGACGCGAGCGCCTCGGATACGGCGGCCCTAGATTCCGTTGGAATTTCCGCCGCCGGCTGAGATACATTTGCTTCCACCATTTGCTCCGCGGCGGCCAAACCGCGCGGGGCTCCGCGGACGCCGAGCATGGACCGACGCAATGCCACCAACGACGTCAACGCCAGCCGACTATTCCGAGATTTCGCCAACCGCGTCAACGGCAGCAGCAGCTCATTGCCCTCTGCTAAACCGGCGGCCTCGGCGGCTTCGGCTACCAGGGGGTGCCGATCGTCGCTCAGGATCTCCGCGACCTGTTTTCTGCCCGAAGCGTCGCCAATCGCTGTCAATCCCGCCAACGCCGCCGCCAGCCAACGCCGATCCGGCCGCGCCGTCATGATCGCTGAAAGTTCGGGCGCCGCTCGAGGATCATCCAGCGCCGCCAACACAAGCGCCGCCTCGGGCGTCCGTCCGACGTCCGCCAGGTGCTCGGTTGCCAGCGCATAGCCGTCCGCGATCCCATGTCGCGCCATCAGTCGCGCCATCCGCAATTTGAACGGCAAATGCGGTTCGGACTTCAACAACGTGCGCACTTCGCTGCCCGCGAGATCAGAATCCAGCGTTTCCAGCGCCGCCAAGGCCCTCTCCTTGAGATGATAGTCGTCGCCCCGAAGCCAACTCATCAGCACCGGGACGCTGCGATCGTCGCCGAGTCTCCCCAACGCCCAGGCGATGTCCCGCCGATCGTCATAGGCCAAAGTCGCTAGATTCGCCGCCGCCAACAGCAGCGGCAAACACTCCCGATTTCGCGTTCGGCCGAGCGGCTCGATTTCCCCGGCCAACGATTGCCGCGCCGCGATGGATCGTTCCAAGCGCGTCAACAGGGCGCGCTGCGCCCCAGGAGAATCCAATTGCAGCGCCGAGTTCGCGTATACCGCCTCACGCGCCGGCAGCTCATCCAACGGAAGTTTGCCGAGCGCCTCGAGCGCGGCCGGCGCCGCCGCTGGATCGTTCAGTTGCGCCAATGCCGTCACGGCGGCGCCGCGCTCCGCGTACGTCGCAGCGCCCGTCAGTTCCGTGATCAACAGTTCTCGCGACCAGTCATTCGACGGCCCCATCGCCAATAAATGTCCCAGGGCTTCGAGCGCCGTCACCCGCAGCTGCGTGATGGCTTCCTTCGTTTCGAACACCTGACGCAGCGCGTCAGCTACTGGTTCAAGCAGTTGGGGATCCTGCGGCCGGGCCCCGCTGGCCAACATGTCGCGCAGCGTGTCCAACGCGGCGCGACGTACAGCCAACTGCGGGTCTCGCGCCAGCCGTGCCAGCGCCGCGTAAGCGCGCGGGTCCGTCGCCGCCCAGTCGGCTCGCAACCGCAAACTCGACAGCAACGGCGCCGCGGCGATACCCTCCGCCTGCATCAACCCGTCGATGAGCAGCCTCGCTCGCTCCCGTCGCGAGCGCGAATCGGTCACTCGAATCAGCGTGTCGACCACGGTGACTAACGGATCGTCCGGCCCGCTCAATCGCGGGACGCGTTCGTCAAAGGTCGTCGCCCCGGGCGACGCCGACACGCAACCCATCGATTCCAGGCCTTGCTGCTGCACCAGAATCAGCAACCGGAACTCTCCCTCCTGGAGCGGCGCAGGCTGCGATGCATCCTCGGAGATCAATCCCAGATCGCCTCCCGTCATGGCCAGCTCGTCGCGTTGGAAGATACCCTTCAATCGCCGCACGGGTTGAAAGCGGTATTCGCGCAACGCCACGTCGGTTTTCGCCCCCTCGACCACGCGCAGTTGTCCCACGCTGGCTACCCTCGCCAACATGACCAAATGCGCCTGCGCCACGCCCGGCTCCAAGTGCCACCCCTCAAACGCGCCCTGAGCGCCGGCCTCGCGCGGCGCAAGAAATGGCCCCGCAAAAAGTGCGACGATCAACCCGGTGCGGATAAGCGACATGGAGAAACTCCGGTTAGGAATCGGTTGGACGGCCGCCTGCGCCCGAACGACAGAAGACAATGCGACATCCGGGGCGCCTCTTAGACGAGCGACGCCACAAATCCAACACGTTCGTTTCTGGGTGGCTAGGGTCGAATGTACTCATTCGCCCCCCGTGGAAGCGCCTGGCGGCGAATTAGTAATTCGACACCAGCCACCGGCAAGCTATTCTCCCACGCACCAGAGATGCCGGTCGGTGCGGATGTACAGGCGGCCCTGGGAGACCGCCATCGACGCCTGGCAGCGCTCGCCGAGCGGATTGCGGGCCACGATGTCGAATTCGTCGCGGGCTTCGACGACCGTCGTTTCGCCTTGTTCGGAGAGCAAGTAGATGCGCCCTTCGGCCGCCACTGGCGAGGAGCTGTAGGTGCCTTCAACGCGGCCCTGCCACACAACCTCGCCTGTCTCGCCCCGGTAGCACATCACGACACCTTGGTCGCTCACGGCATAGAGAAACGGCGCCACGTAGATCAATGACGATTGATTGGGCGCCCCTTTGCGCTGCTCCCAAGCGATATGCGATTGCGTGACGTCGCCGCGCCCGCCCAAGCGCACGGTGCGCAGCGTCGTCGCACCGAAACCTGACGCGGTAAAGATCGTTCCGTTCGCCAACGCTGGCGACGGCACGACCCCTTCGCCTTCGCTGAAGACATGCCACAGCCGCTCGCCGCTGACTGGATCGAAGCCTTGAATCGCATCACCGGCACAACTCACCAATTCGTCGTGTCCGTCGATTTGCGTGATGATCGGCGAAACATGCGCGATCCGCGATAGGCCGCGCGAGGCGCGCCAGCGCTGTTGGCCGTTGCGCTTGTCGAGCGCCAGCACGAACGATTGATCCCACGGCGTTTGCCAACCGACCTTGAGATCCGGCCCGGAGCTACTACCGTCGAACGGCATGATCAGCAGGTCGTGGTACAGGATCGGCGACGCGCCGAGTCCATGTTCGCCATAGAATTTGACGTCGCGATTGGTCCAGGCGATTTCGCCTTCAAGGCTCACGGCGGCGAAACTGCCGTCGCCGAAGATGGCGTAGACCAATTCGCCGTCGGTGGTCGGAGTCGGCGTGGCGTACGAGTTCTTCGCCTGCTTGTGGCCCGGCGTTTGGCGAAACACTTCCGTATTCCACATCAATTCGCCGGTCGCGCGCGCGAAGGCCAACACGCGGCAACTTGCGCCGCCGTCCGTGGCCGTCGTGACGAACACCTGATCGCCCCAAACAATCGGCGACGACCAGGCCTCGCCAGGCACTTCCACCTTCCAGGCGATGTGCTCCGCGGCGGTCCATTGAAGCGGTAAACCCGTTTCACTTGAAATTCCTTGTCGCGTCGGACCTCGGAAACTCGGCCAATCCTCCGCTTGCGCTTGAGCGCTATGAACCAGCGCAAGCAGCGCGACCAGGCCAGCGGAACGAACAATCGAGGCGTATCGGAACGAGGTCGTCATGGTCGAACTCCAGGCGCGGGATAATTCTTGCTCACGTCGTCCAGCACTAAGATCCAGTCCAGCGCTTCGCCAACGTCGGGCGACACGAATTCTTGCTCGCCTTGGCTCGCGAATTCCCCGATCGGCGCCGCCTCGCCATTACGTGGATTGTACCACCAGGCCTTCACTTTCGGACCGGCGACCTTATCCATCCGCACGCGGAACTTACGTCCGGCGGGCACATAGACGAACGCATAACTTCCCGCCGCATCACGCGTCGCGACGAAACGATACCGCCCCGCGCCCGGCACCGAACTGGCGACACGATCGGTCGCGACAATCTCGTCGTCCGGAATGCGATCCAACATCGGCCGCGACTCGATCAACCTACGGCCGTATTGCATCTGCGCCGCGCCGGCCTGGTGAATCGCCTCGCTCCAAGGCATCAGCGGCCGATTGATGGGATTGCGCCCCTCGCTCCACATCTGCCAGACTGAGTGATGGCCATAAGTGTGTCCGCAGGCGCCGCTGAACAAATCCCAATACAGTGGACGCCGCACGTCAGTCGACGTGGAATGGCCTAGCTCATCCGGTTTGAACGACACCGGATGGTCCTCGTAGATCGGCTCCCCGTCGATGACAGGCTTCGCCGGCTGGCGATCATAGTCCGCGCGCGTTTTCGCATAGCGCTCGGTGAACTCCGCCACATGGCCGTTCTGCCGCATGTTGAAATCAAGCCAGTCGTCGTCGTGAAACCAATCCGCGGAGCCGCGTCCGCCAGGCGGATGGAACGTCATCAGCTGAGCGCCGCCGTCGCCTTCGCTCAAGCCACGCGCCATGGCGCGGATAAGTTCGCGCTGCTCGTCATTTTCGATGGGTCGATCGCCGCCCAAAATCCAGACGATCCCCTTGCCGCGATAGCGTTCGCCCAGCCACTTGCCGTAGACGGCCGCGTTCTCGATGGTGAACAGCGGGCGCTCGTCATGCACTTTGTCGTGCCAGTAGCGGCCCCACTTGGGCAGGAAGCCGATATACATGCCGCGCCGGTTGGCCGCCTCCACAATGTAGTCGACGTGATCCCAGTAGTCGTTCTGCGCACCTTCCACCACCGCCGGTCGCGCCGGATCAAGTTCGACCAGCGGCAAATGCCCGTACGGATTCGGATCGCTGTGCCCATCCAGCTCTGCGATCGCGACGGCTTGAATGACCGTGTATCCCTGCTGCGCGCGCAAGTCGAGATACGCATCCGCTTCCTCGCGATTCAGGCGGTGAAACAATTCCCAGGCGGTATCCCCGAGCCAGAAGAATGGCTCGCCATCCGTGGTTTGCAAGTGACGATGATTGTCACTCACCTTCAACCGCGGCATGATTTGCCCGAACCCTGACGCCTGAAACGAGGCCACAAAAAGCAAGCAACATGCGCCGAGCAGCCAGGCGCGGCGATGATAGGGAATGCAAGGAATCATGGGTTGATCTCCGTGGTGTAGGGCGAGTGTGGTAGGTGATCAAACGTCGCCGGCGATCCGCGCGACGCTGGCCTGGAGTTGTTCCGGTTCGAAGATTTTTTTCCAGTCGGGACGAAACAGCAGCGGCTTCGCTTCGTCGATCGCGCGCTGGCAGCCTTGCGAGAATTTCCAGCCAGTTTCGTTGAAGACGATCGCCAGCTCAATATTCAGGTGGCCCAACAGAAAATCGCGGGCGGCCTCGGCTGGTACGCCGCGCCGCACGACTTCGTCCAAGCCCTCGCGAATCACCGTTAGGCAAGTCGCCGCTAAGGTTTCCGCCAGCGCCGGTTCCAAGAGCGCCATTTGTTCGACCGTCAAGCGATGCGAACGCAAAATCGGGCCGAACAATTTGCGCGAGATCGCTTCGCCCTTCGCGTAGTCGGACTCGGCGCCTTGCATCAGCGCCGAAACAATCGCTTGCTTGGCGAGCCCGCTGCCAAAATAGTCGCGCCGCGCGTCGAGGGTCGCTTCGTCGCTGAAGATCGGCGGATGCCCCGGGTGCGTCACGAAGTACGCAATGTCGCTCCGCGCCGGTAGCCGACCATGGTACGGCGCGGCCGGATCGAGGCAGATCACCAGCGTGCCGGGACGCAACGTCGGCACAAGTTCGGCGGCGATCCCGTTGATCAAATGGTCCGGCACCGCCAGCAACACCGTGTCGGCGGCCGCGATCGCCTCCTCGCGCGCGACGGGCGTAATGCCACGTTCGTCGAGCCGTGTTCGACCCGCCGGCCCCGGCTCTACGTGCAGGACGCGGTACTCGGGGTCGCCCACGAGCGCCTGGCTGGCGCGCGTCCCCATGTTGCCGCCGGCGCCGAAGATTGCGATGGTCACCATCTGAAACGCTCCTCTCGTGATACTCAGCCCGCGCCGCGCGCGAGCTTCAGGAAGAAGTCGGGACGCCCGACCTGCCCTCCCTTGAAACAGATTTCCATGTCCAGTCTTGTTGTGTCGTGAAACCGCGCTCGGCAGAGCGGCGACCCTGGCGCGAGCGGCGCGATAAATTCCAGCGATTCAATTCCCAGCGTCCGCGCGACTTGTCCCGAAGTATCGCCGCCCGCCACCGCGCAGCGCCGCACACCCGCGTCGATGGCGGCGTTCAAGATGCGCGCCAAGGCCTCGCCGAGCAGTGTGTTGCGCTCCGTGCTTCGACCTGCACTGGAGAGCTTCTCGTTCGCTGCGGCGATCCGCGGATCTTCCGGCCCTGTGGCGGCATGCACGATGACGCTTTCGCCTGCCGCCATGGCGTTCAAGGCCTCCGTTGCTGCGCGGCCGACAATTCCCTCGAGCCATTCATCCGGCTGCAAAGCGACACACCGGAAACCCGCCTCTGCCGCTGCGAGAATCTGCGCCGCGGTCACCGGTGAGCAACTTCCCGACACAATGACGACGGGCGATTCAGCGCACTGCGGAGTTGCAACGCGCGTGAACGGCAACATTCCAGCAGCGCGCCAGTGCGCCGTCAACGCATATTCCACTCCGGACGAACCGACGACGAAGCGCGTCAGGTCGCGCTCCGCGAGACTCGCGATCAGCTCGCCGATGATCGGCATCTGCCGCTCGTAGAGCGTGTCGATCAGGACCACTTCGGCGCCGGACGCGACCAGGTCGTCGAAACGCACCCCGGCCGCATGATCCAAGACAAGCGCATTCAACAGCGCGATGTTGGCGGACGTCTGGCGCGCCAGATGCCGCATCAGATCGGCCTCGTCCATCGGCGTCACGGGATGCGTCGCCATCGTGGGATGCCGATCGAGCCGAAAAATCGGACTGCCGCCGCCGGACCGCGCGAAGAGATTGCCGAACACGCAATAGCGGCCCAGGGCCGGCGCGCCGACCACGACCGGCACGACCCGCGTTCCCAGCGCTGCGCGTCCGATGTCGATGGCCCGACCGATGCTGCCGATCTCCGGCGATGAATCAAACGTCGAACAGATCTTGTAATGCACCAACGGCGCCAGTCGACGCAACGACGCGAACGCCGGGCGCAGCTCGGCCTCCATCGCCTCCGTGGGGAGCGATCGCGCGATTCCCGCGATGCCGATCGCCTTCACCTCCGGAAAGCGCGCGAGTTGTTCCAGGGACGGCGGCGCGAGAAACAGCACGGTCGGCAAGCCGGCTTGCGCAAGCACTTCCATCACATCGGCGCTGCCGCTGAAATCGTCGCCGTAGTAGCCGAGCCAGACGTCGCTCATCACGAAGACCTCGCCGCGAACTTCTCCAGCGACTGCCGCAACTCGCCATGCATGCGTGCAAAGTCGTCCAACGCGACGCCCGCTACGGCCGCCTCCCACGCCTGCTGCAACGCGCGGCAGCCAGCCGCCGGTCCGCCCGGATGGGCCATCATGCCGCCCCCGGCGAGATACATCAGATCGACGGTTTGCGTGCGTCGAAATGTCTCCGGCGCTTGCCCGCCCCATTGCCCTGACGACACGACCGGCAGCGCGCGATCGTCGCCGAACATCGGCGTCAGGCAGGCCGCGATCGAACGGACGACCGAGTCATCCGGCTCACAGAATTTGTTCTGCAATCCATTTACATGCAAATGATCGACGCCGGCCAGTCGCCAGATCTTCTGCATCGCGGCGTACTCGATGCCGATGGCGGGACTGCGTGAGTAAATCCCCCAGCCGTTGCGATGCCCGTGAATCGGCAACTGCGAATGTCTCCGCAATTGCATCACGCCGCCCAGGCCCACGTGATGCAGACTCACCATCACGCAGGTGCCCTGGTGCTCAGCGACGAGGTCGTGATGCCTAAGCATCGCTTCCGGTTCGTCGGAGATATTGAAGGCGAACATCACCTGCTTGCCGGAGCGGTCGGCGAGCGCGCGAATCGCCCGCATCACGGCCGGCACGCGCTCCGACAATGGCGAATGCGGCGGATTCGCCAGCAATTCGTCGTCCTTGATGAAATCAATGCCCGCCTCGCCCAACTCGCGCACCAGCGCCGCCGTCTGCTCCGGCGACAGTCCGACGCTGGGCTTCACAATCGTGCCAATCAACGGGCGATCGAACACGCCGGCCAAGCGCCGCGTTCCCGCAACTCCGAACTGCGGCCCGGGACATGCCGAGTATGCGGCCGGAAGTTCCAAGTCCAGCAATCGCAGCCCAGAGAATTCGCGCAACTCGAACAGATTTCCCGCGACGGTCGCCATCAGCGTCGGTAGATTGACGCCGATGTTGTCGAACGGAAACGCGATCTCCAACTCAGCACGACGAAATTGCGTCGCGCCGCCGAAATCTTTGGGCCGACCGCCGCCTGGCAAACTCGGCGCATCGACGGTGTCGAGTTCCGTCAAGCGAATGATCTGCGCCTGATGCCGCGCGCGCAAGGCGTCGGTCTCGCCTGGCACGCGGACAAACGTCCCGCACGATTGTTCGCCCGCCAACGCCGCGGCCGCCTGTTCCAACGGAAACGCCGTCTCAATCCAATATTTTGCGCGAATCGCGTCAGCCATGATGTCTCAAGTCAGCGAAATGGTTTGTTGCGTGCGGGCGGATTCGTAGGCCGCGTTTACCAGGCGGAGCGTGCGGAGGTTGTCGTCCCCGGTCGTTTCGGCCTGGCCCGCGCCGCGCAACGCCGTCAACAGGTTAGCCTGACACGGCACAATGCTGGCCTGCACCAGGTCGTACGCCGGATCGGCCCACGGATAATGCTGAGGCGCCACGCGTCGACATTGCGTACCGGCCTCCGTGGTGACGCGAAGCCAATAGTCCGGCGCGATTTCGGCGCTGCCGCGAGCGCCTTCCACGAAGACAAACGTCTCCGGAAAGCGGTCGTGCTCCACGCGGCTCGCGTAGCTCATGTTGCATACGACTGTGGCGTCGTCGAGCGTCAGCATCACCGTCGCGACGTCCTCGCCACGAATGTCTTCGCGCACCCGCATGGTACGGCAATCGACAGCACTTGGCTCGCCGAACAGGAACCGCGCGGCATCGAGGATATGCGTCCCAATGTCGGTCAGAATGAACTGCTCTAGCTCTTTCAGGAACGGCTGATTCTCGAACACCGGGAAGCTGTTGGAAAAAGTGATTTGCGCTCGGAACACGCGTCCGATCGCGCCGGAAGTCAGAGTTTCTCGCAGTGCGCGCAACGGCGCCTGCCAACGCCAGTTCTCGTGTACCAGAAGCGGCACGCCCGCCTCGCGGCACGCGAGCAACATGCCTTCCGCCGACGCCAAGGACGGTGCGAGCGGCTTTTGGCAGATCACCGGCAACCGATGGCGCGCGGCGAGTTCGACGAGCGGCGCATGGGAATCGACATCCGTGATGATATCGACGAAATCGAGTTGTTCCGCGCCCAGCATCTTCTCCGCATCGTCGTACACAGCCGGCGCTCCGAAGCGCGCGGACAATGCCGCGGCCTTGGATCGCGTGCGATTGTAGATCGCCACGCAGCGAGCGCCAGGCAACTCTCCCCAGGCGGCGAGCTGATAGCCGGACCAGAAGCCGGCGCCGAGCACGGCAAATCGCAGTTCACGCATCGCGCCGTCCCTCCACGCGCACGTACGCCTGTGGCGCTAACGTGAGTCTTCGTGAGCTCGACGTTTGCCACGTCGCGCGAAACGCTTCCGGCGCCGCCGTCGCCAGTGCATAGCTTTCTGCATCCAGCGCGCGTATCCTCGTGGGCTCGAACGGCAACTCACACTCCCGTGGTCGATCCGTCAGATTCGCTAGCAGCGCCATCACATGTTTGCTGTCATCCGCAATGATGCCCGTCAGTGTATCCGGCGTGCCGTCAACAAGCTCACGCCACTTGTGCGCGGAAAGTTCGGCGAGATCCGCGAACAGATGAAAGACTGGGTAGACGCCAGCGGCCAGCGCACCAAACGGGCCAGGCAAGCGCTCCTGCCTGGGATCGCCGAGAATTCCGCGGCATCCGCTGAGTTCGAAATACGTCGCGCTTTCTGCATTTTCCCGCGCAAGGGCGACAATACTCCCCAAGGTCCATGCGGCCAAGAAGACGCTTACTTGTCGTGGATCGGCGTCGGACGGCAACTCGTCCAGCGGGACGGACGTGTCGGCGTGCGTGGCACGCGCCCGAAGCGTGATGGGGCCAACGTGGATCTTCGCGCCGCCGGCAAATGCTCTAGCGGAGCGGACGGTTTCGCACTGGCCCGCCAGGTTTTCGACGAGCGTGGCGTCGTCAAACGCATGCACCTGCGGGTTCACAGAATACGAAAGCACATCTGCAATTCCGCGCGTCAGCCGTTCACAATTCACCTCCGCAAAATGGGCATTCGTTCCGCCGCCAATGCGCGATTCGATGAAAAACTCCGCCAGCTTCGTCCGCAGTCGCCGTAGCCAAGCATCCGGCGTCACTCGCTCGCCACTCGGAAGTACGATCCATTCCGCCACCGTCACAGGCAAGCAAGCCGCATCCTCAAGTACGCGATCCAAGCGTTCGTCGGGTTCGCCTTCGAGAATCAGTACTGCTTGCAACTCGGCGCCAAGTCTGGCGGCGTCATCTGCAGCAGTGTTCAAGTCGTCCAGAACCTTTGCCTTGTCGATGTGCAACTCCACGCGCAAATGCGCCGGGCGCAACGAAGCGAGTCGACCTGCGGCAACATCGTCCAAGCGCGAATTCGTTCCGCCATGCAAAAAGCCGAGTCGTGGAAGCGTGAGCTTGGCGCCAGCCGTCAACACATGGAGGTCTGGCAATACGCTTTCGACGCGCGACGCCGCGCCCAGCAGCCGTACGATCACTTCCTGCACCACTTTGTTGCCCTTCTCCACTCGTACGGGAAACGGCAGTTCCAGCGGCGTTCCATACGTTTTGAATGAGGCGTCGGTCCAGTTCCGCTGGTCTTCGGTCTCAAAGACTTCGCCGAGAAAGCGCACCTCCACATCGACGCCCGGCGCCACGTTGTGCCGCATCACCGCGACTTGGAGAAATGGTTGCTCGGCCGCGATCAAGTCCGGAAATGTCGACACCTCCTCCGAGCCGTCCGGATGCGTGATACGGCAGGGTCTCCCAGCGCATTCACGAATCGGATGCAGCACGCACAGCCCGATGCGGTTGCGCTCGAAGCTGGAGTGCGCTTCGCCTTCGAACCGGTAGCGCACCTCCGTGTCGGAAGTACCCGTGATCGTGCCGCGCCAGCGAAAATCAATGCCATCGCGCTGACAAATGGCGAGAAAGCGAACATCAAGAGCGTCGTCGCGCCGGTCCATGACCAAATTCTCAATGCGCGGCGAAGCGGTCCCCCAGTCGCGATCGCGGACCGCGCCGTAGATGCCGCGCAGCACTTCACTTCGACCGTAGCGAATCCAACGCAATTGTCCTTCACTGGGATCAAAGCATATCGTCAACGGACCGGCGCGCAGTGGCACGTGTTCGCTCATCGTGCGCCCTCCACGTTCCCACGCGTCGCCAACAAAGGTCGCGCCCACGGGCGGCGGCGCAGTCCGTCAAACAGCACGGCCAGAAACACCACGCCGGCCGTGATCAGCGGATAGCTATACGGGTTGGCGTTCATCGTGTTCAGTCCGTTGAAGACCGCGGCCACGGTCATCGCGCCGATCACCGCTCCGGGAAAGACATTGCCGCGTCCCCCAAACAAGCTGGCTCCGCCCAGTACCGCGGCGGCGATGGCGTCGAATTCGCGATCTTTACCGAACGTCGGCGAGACCGCGCCCAGTTGCGTCAACGACGTCAGCGCCGCAAGCGCCGCGCAGGCGCCGCTTAACGCGTAGGTCTTCACCAACACTCCGCGCACGTTCACTCCCGCCTTACGCGCCGCCGCGGGATCGTATCCCACGGCATAACTTTGACGGCCAAACGCCGTGCGGGTCTGCAGCCAGTACAGCACGAGCACCGTTGCGCCCGCGACCCACACCGGCGCTGGAACTCCGACCAGCTTCTCCGACGCCCATCGCGAGAACTCCTCCGGCAAGTTCATCGCCCGCGTGCGACTGATCCACAGCCCCGCGCCGCGCAACAAGAACAGCGAGGCCAGCGTCACGATAAACGGCGATGCGCCGGCGTAAGCGATCAGCAGACCATGCACCACGCCGCAGAGCGGACCGATCGCGGCGGCCACGAGCGCCGCGAGCACCGGATCGACATCGCTTTGCATCATTTTCCCGCACGCCGCGGCGGTCAGAAACATCAGTGATCCCACCGAGAGATCCACTCCCGAAGTCACCAACACCCAGGTCATCCCGGCCGCGAGTATGGTGGCCGAAGCGCCTTGCGTGAGCATGTTCACGGCGTTCTGTGCAGTCAGAAAGCGCGGCGACCCGATGGAGAAACCGATCAGCACGGCGACCAGCAAAATCATCGGCGAGTGATTAATCAGAAACCGCGTCATACGAACGTCTCCTGCCCCAAAGCGCAGGCCAGCACGCGCTCGCGATGGAACTCCGCGCGATCAAACTCGCCGGCCAGCCGCCCTGCGCGCATCACCACGATCCGATCCGCCAGGCCGAGAAGCTCCTCGATTTCCGAGGAAATCAGCAAGATCCCGGTTCCCGCGTCGGTCAGGCGGCGGATAAGGCGATAGATTTCATCCTTCGCCCCGACGTCGATGCCTCGCGTCGGCTCGTCGAGAATCAAACAGCGCGGTTTGCGCAACAACCAACGGGCGAAGATCGCCTTCTGTTGATTGCCTCCGCTAAGTTGACCGACCGGGCGATGCAGCGAGCCGCCGATCTTGAGCGAATCCGCCATCGCCGCGGCCCCGCGCTTTGCGGCGCGACGGCGCAGCCAGCCGCCAAAAGCGTAGTCGCGCCAACTCGCGAGCAACACATTGTCTTCGACCGAGGCGTTCATCAACAAACCGTCGTCGCGACGATCTTCCGTAATCAACGCCCCGCCCCGCGCTACCGCGCGCCCCGGCGTCAGCAGAGCGAGCGCTTCACCAGAAAACAGCACTGTGCCCGCGTCCAACGGATCCAGTCCGAACGCGAGCCGCGCCAGTTCGGAACGCCCCGCGCCCAGCATTCCGGCGATACCCAGAATTTCCCCTGAGCGCACTTGCAGCGACACGTTGTCCACGACGCCGCGCCGCGACACATTGCGCAACTGCAGGACGATCTCCTCGCCGATCGCGGCGCCGCGTTCCGGATAAACGTGATCCAACTCGCGGCCGATCATGTGTTGAATCAACAACGGAATGGTAAACACGCTCGCCGGTCCGCAGGCTTGCCGAACGCCATCGCGCAGCACCAACACGTCGTCGGCCAGACGCATCACGTCGTCCAACTGGTGCGAGATGTAGATCACTCCCAACCCACGGCCGCGCAGATCGTCGATGATCGCGAACAATCGCGCCGCCTCGGGCTGTGTCAGCGACGTCGTCGGCTCATCGAACACGATCAACTGCGCGCCATCCCCAAGCGCTTTGGCGATTTCGACCAACTGGCGTTCGCCGGTGGAGAGTTGTTCGACGGGAGCCCTCGGATCACGTTCGAGGTTGACGAGGTGCAATAGCTCGCGTGCTTGACTCGCCAGCGTCTTGCGACGGATCCCCCAAGGCGCGCGGGGCAGCCGATCAAGGAACAGATTCTCGGCGACACTCAAATTCGGAAAGAGATTCAATTCCTGATGCACGATTCTTACGCCCGCCGCCGCGGCCTGGGCTGGATTCCGGGGCGCATACGGTTTTCCCGCAAGCAACATCGCGCCGTCGTCCGGAGGGAGCACGCCGCCGAGGATGTTCATCAACGTCGACTTGCCAGCGCCATTTTGCCCGACCAGACCAAGCACTTGTCCGCTGGCGAGCTCCAAGTCGACGTCCTTCAGCACGCGTACGCCGGCGAACGACTTGCGAATCTTCCGGCATTCCAGCAAGGGTTTCATGCGCGACCTCCGACAACGCCCCGCCGCGCCGCATCCAGCAGAGCCGCGACGAGAATCACGCCCCCCTTGGCCATCAAGACGTGCCAATAGTCGAGGTTCAACAACGTGAGGCTATTGCCGACCAGCGTGATCAACAGTGCGCCGCAGACAATCCCCACGACGCTCACGCGACCGCCGCTCAGACTGACGCCGCCGATCACCGCCGCGCCGATGGCATCGAGCAAGATCTCACGCGCGAAGCTGGGCGTGGCCGATTCAGTGCGGCACGTGTAAAGCAAGGCTGCTAGTGCGGAGCACGTTCCCGCTGCGCCATACGCGAAGCACGTGACTCGCCCCAGTGAGATCCCAGCCACGCGCGCCGCGCGTGCATTGTGCCCCACAGCGTACAAGTGCTTGCCGAGCACGGTATGTTGCAACAGCAGGTGGCAGACGATGGCCAACGCCGCCGCGATCCAAAGCATGACAGGCACGTGCAACCAATCTCCTTGCATGGCATCCAGCAACGGCAGCGACAAGCCCCCCAGTCGTTCGCCGCCGGTGAGCCAGACAGCGACGCCCCCCAAGGCCATCATGCCGCACATGGTGACGATAAATGCCGGCAGTTCCCAGTACGCCACCGCGGCGCCTTGCGTAGCGCCTGCGACGCCGCCAATCAGCAACATCACCAGGAGTGCCACCGGGATCGCCAGCGACGAATCTGCGAGCGCGCCATCGTCTCGCGTCAAAATCATCGCGCCGACGACACCGGAAAGCGAAATCACGCCGGACACGGAAAGATCGATGCCGCCGATCAACAGCGCGAACGATTGCCCCAACGCTAACACCAACAAGGGCGCGGCGTTCAACAACACGGCGAACGCTTGATCGCGCGTGGCCAACTCAGGGCAAAACGGCAACACCGCGAGCACGTAAACCAATGCCAGGATCGCCACGCTGAGCTCTGCAGCCGCAAACCGCACGACAGAACTGGGCGCACGTGAGATCATGGCTGTTTGGCGGCCGTCTGCGCGCCCCACATCCGGTGCGATTCCTGGTCCAGATTCCCTTGATGAATCACGACGCCCGGGTCCTGCAACACCGGTTCGACCGTCTCGCCGCGGGACATCTTCAAGACGGCGTCGACCGCCTGCGAGCACTCGAAGTACACGTCCTGCACGCCGTCCGCGTCCAGATACTTGTCTTGCAACATGCGATACGCCGTGGCGTCGCCGTCAAAGCCACCCAGGATGACATGGCGCTCGTGCCCGATCGGATGGTACTTGTCCGCGTTCTTGAGCGCCGCGACGATCGAAGGAAACAAGAAGTCCGACGAAGTGAAGACAAATTCCATGTCCGGGTTGGCCTGCAGTGCATTGGTCACGCCGGCGAGCGCTTTTTCTTGATTCCACTCCGTTGGCACGCGGGCCAACACCTCGACCGCGCCGTTCGACTCGGCGATCGCCTCATCAAAACCTGCGCGTCGCTCGATGGCATTGCTGTCGCCCAGATCGCCGATCAGGATCATTCCCTGCAGCGGCTTGGATCGCTCGCCGGCGGCGGCAATCATGCGGCGCACTGTGTCGCGCGTGATGGCGCGGTTGTCCGCCACCACCGTCACGCAAGGGCCGGCGCCTTCGCCAGGGCCGCGGTTATAGAGCACGATCGGAATCTTCGCCTTGTTGGCGGCGCGAATCATCGGGATCACGCTCTCGGCGTCCTTGGGAACGACGATGATGCCGTCGACCTTGCGCGCAATAAAACTCTGCACCTGCTCCAACTGCCGGTTTGGATCGCCGTCCGCGACCGCTTCCAGTACCCGCACGTCCCGTTTGGCCATTTCCGCCTTCATCGCGTCGAGACTGGCCACCCAGTATTCCGTCTGCAGCGTCTCGAAGGCCACGCCGATCGTTGTTTGATCGGGCTCGTTCGTCGGAGTGCCGCAACTCAGCGTGACGAGGCACGCCCAGGCCACCAGCAGCGAGGGAAGCAGCGCTTTCATTTTCCGCCACGTGCGAGGAGACAAGCAACGGACCGGACGAGGCGTGGAGTTTACTGATATCTCAGTCGGATGTCAAATATATCTTGACGAGTCGCCCGGTCGGGATAGCATGAACCAATGCCTCGTACCTCACGCCGCGCCGCTTCCGCCGCCCGCCAGGAAACCGCGCCGCGTCCGCTGCTCAAGGATCGCGCATACGCCCAGCTTAAGGATTTGATTCAGTCCGGGGCCTACGCGCCGGATACGTTTCTTTCTGAACGACAGTTGGTCGAAAAACTCGGCATGAGCAAGACGCCGATCCGTTCGGCGCTCGAACATCTGGAAGCCCAGGGACTGGTCGCCGTTTCGCCGCAGCAGGGGATCGTCGTCAAAGACTTGTCCGCGCGGGAAATCGCCGAGTTGTTCGACATGCGTTTGGCCGTGGAACCGTTCGTCGCACGCCGCCTTGCCGAGCGAACACTGACCACGGCACAGCGAGCGCTCATTAAGCGCAGCCTGACACAACAACGCGCCGCCGTCCGCGACGAAGATCCTCGGGCGGCCACGCGGTTCGATATCGAATTCCACCTGCTGCTCGCGGAACTGCTCGAAAACCGCGAACTCTGCGCCTGGCTACGGCGCTGCTTCGACAAACTGGAACGCGCCATCCTGCGGATTAACCGGCTCGCGCCGAATCGCCTCGCCAAGAGTCAGGCCGATCATTCCGCCGTCGCCCACGCCATTCTCAAGAGCCAGGCCGATCGCGCCGCTCAAGCGATGACAGACCATCTGCAATACGGGCGGCAGTTCTTGCTGAACGCGTGACCTGGAGATGTTCCCCGCGGGTCGATTCACTCCGCCGGCCTTCGCCGTTAGAATGCGCTACATCAGCGCGGCGCTTTAGTTCGCGCCACGCCCCCCCCCCCCGCCTACTCCCCCAACTCCCTT
>JAWXBP010000025.1 GCA_034440135.1 Planctomycetia bacterium | reverse complement strand
GTGGTCATCGGGCAAGTGTGCAGATCGGTAATGCGTGATGCCGGTGGCATGGGCGCGTCTCGGTTGGAAGCCGGTTCTGTCGCTGCCAAAAGTATAACCCCGGATGCGCGGCGTGCGCACCCGGGGTTTTTCTGGTCTCAGACGGAAATCTGGCTGGCCGAGACTATTTCTCGTCCAGGGCCGCGTCGATGGCCTTCTTCAGTTCGTCGGAATCCGGCTCCACCTTCGAGGGGAAGCGGGCGATGACTTCGCCGTTCCGGCCGATGAGGAACTTTTCGAAGTTCCACTTCACGGGGCCTTTTCCGGCGGGCTTGGCGTCGACGTCGGTCAGTTCTTTGTACAGGTCGCACTGGCCGTCGCCATTCACTTCGACTTTGGAGAACATGTCGAAGGTGACCTGGTAGTTCTGCTCGCAGAAGGTCTTGATCTTCAGTTCGTCGCCGGGCTCTTGCTTGCCGAATTGATTGCACGGGAAGCCGAGCACGCTGAGGCCTTTTTCTTCGTAGTCTTTGTGGAGCGATTGCAGTCCCTTGTACTGCGGCGTGTAGCCGCACTCGCTGGCGGTGTTGACGACCAGCAATACGCGTCCGGCGTACTCCGAAAGATCGACTTCCTTGCCGTCCAACGACTTCATCTTGTGGCGGAGCAATTCAGGCACTTCGGTCTCCGTTTCGGCGGCCGTCAACTTAACGGCGCTGGTGGATGTTTGTTTGCCGTCGAGCGGACCGGCCAAGGCGTCGGCGACGCCCTGCGCGACCAGCTTCTCTACGGCCTGAGCGCTGTGCGCGCCAATCATGCGGTTAATGCGCCAGCCTTTTTCGGTCTTGCGATAGACGATCAATTGCGGGATCGAACTGCCTCGCTTCAGCTTGCTGGCCAATTCGGGTTGCGCGTCCGAATCGATCACGGCGAACGTCGCTTGGTCGAAGCCGCCGTGGCGCGCGACGTCCGGAACGACCTGTTCCTTCATCGTGCGGCAGGCCGGGCACCATTCGGCGCCGATCAGCAGCACCATCGGCTTGCCGGTTTCCATCATCGCCCGATGGGCCGTTGCGTACGAGGCGTCGGCCGAGACCGCTGAGAGTTGCAGCATCGCCGCCAGCGCGAGTCCTGTCATCACTTGTGCTCCTTGTGCCATCCACGGCAGTTGTTCACGTCGGATGCGCGCCGCCGCGCACCGCTTTACACTCGAAACTCCTGGCGACGCTCCTGTCGCATGTCTCGCGGCAATCGGCGAAATCGCCCGCGCCGCGCGTCCTATTCGCAGCCCGACGCGCGCGGGATCAGCGCGGCCGTGGCATTCGGTCGATGTTTCCTCGGCAGTTCCTTCAAAGAGGAGGACGATTCCTAACGCGGCGCCGGACTGCGCGCAGAGCACGCGCGAACGGCGTAAGGTGGGCTGGCAAATACCGCGCACGACGGCGCGGGTTCCGCGCTGTGGCCATGCCGCACACTTATTTCTCTTCCAGGCAGCCGCGCGGACGAGAACAAATGTGTCGGGCCGATTGTAATGGCTCGATTTGCCGCGTCAAGTAGCGCGATTTGCGGGAGCTGGGCCGCCCTGGAAGAGTTTTCCGGCAATCAGCACTGCTTCGACCGTTGCGTTCGCGTCCCAAATCAACTCGAAAGGATCGCGCGCCGCATTCAACGCAGTCCGCAACACGAAAAGATCGGCGCGTCGGCCGATGGCGATCGCGCCGCATTCGTGGTCGATGCCAAGTGCGCGCGCCGCATCGTTGGTTGCGAGACGAAGTATGGATTCGCCCGATAGAGAAGGAGTGCGATACGCCACGAATCGCAACTCGGCGAGCATGTCGAGATCCGGATTCGACGCCCGACTATCCGTGCCGAGACAAATCCGCACGCCGCTCTGCGCCAGCTTCGCGAGGTCGTGATACGGCGCATGCCGAAAATATTCGTGCGTTCTTGGACAATAGACGAGCGCCATCCGGTCGCGATGCTCCGCCAAGAAGTCCAGTTCCTCGTCGTCGAGATAGTTGCCGTGAATCACCAACGCGCGCGGCGCTTCGGCAAGCTTGCGCAAATAGTCGAGCGGCCGCGCACGGCGGGGAATCGCGTCCGCGCGCCAAGCGCCAAGTTCTGTCAACATATCTACCATCGCGCCGCGTCCCTCGCGCAAGAGCTCCAACTCCTCGCGGGATTCCGCCACGTGCATTGCCAAAGGGATGCTCTTCGCAGTGGCCAGTGCCACCAGCCCCGCCAATAACTCAGGCCGTACCGTGTACGGCGCATGCGGACTTAGTCCTGGCAGAAAATCGGGGCCGTCGCTCGCGGATAGAAAACCACGCGCGGCGTCGAGGCATATTGCGGCGCGTTCCGGCGACAGTCCGATCGATTCGTGAAACGCCGTCACTCTGGGAATCGGTATGATTGGCGGCAGGGACCAGCCGTCTGTGGCGATCTCTCCGATGGCCGTGACGCCGGCCGCGAGGGATTCACGGATACCGGCGGCGATTCCGGACGCTGGACCGTTGGCCCGTTGCCGGCGCCAGGCGACGACCAGGCGAATCCAGTCCGGCAGCGAAATCCCCGGCTGGCCGAGCGGCGCGGGCAGGTCGCTGAATTCCAGATGCTTGTGGGCGTTAATCAGTCCCGGAAGGAGGGCCGTGTCGCCCAGGTCAATCACCGGCGCGATGGCATCGGCTGGGGTTCACGAGACGATGCGGCCGGCGTGAATCGTGACCGTCGCGTTCGGCGTGGGCCCGCCGACGCCCGGGAAAAGCCACCGGGCGCGCAGGGAAAAGTGGGTCGGCAGGTTCGCAAGCGGTACTTCCATGCGCTCGGTTGTCGTCCCTGGGGCGATTGCCTGTCAAGCGACTGGGGGCAGGCACGAGTAGGGTTGCTCCGCTTTCGACTGTGGGAGGCGTCTCCGACGCCGATGGAGTGGGCGTCGAGCGGCATCAATGGACTTTTCGTTGAAAGCCGTCGATCAATCGGCGTCGGAGACGCCTCCCACAGTCCGTCAGGCAAATACGGATTTGCTCCAACCGGCAGCGGGAGAGGCTGGGCGGCGTTACAATTGCCTCCGCCGGCGCGATCGACACTGGGAATTAGCTTGGTTCGCCCTAAATCCTGCCTATTCGCGCCAGACGCTTGATTTTACGGAAGCGGACGAACACCATCGAAGTATCGCGCCGCCGGGCGCCCTGGTCCGGCCGCCGCCACCGTGGCCACGACATCTCCTGAGGTAGCATCCATGCACGTTGCCCGCTTCTGTCTCGCCCTCGCCCTGCTGGGGTCCGGCACGCTCGCCCAAGCGGAAACGATCTCGCTCGGGGCGCTGAAGGACAATACGATTTACGAGAGCACGCTGGCACTCAGCAACGGCGCCGGGGAGTTCGTTCATACCGGCCGCACGAAGGAAGGGGTGCTTCGGCGAGGTTTGATCGCCTTCGATGTCGCGGCCGCCTTGCCTGCGAATGCGGTAGTGACCAACGTCGAATTGACGATGAACATGTCCCAGGCGAACGATGCGAGCATCCAGGTCTCATCGCTGCATCGGCTAATGGCCGACTGGGGCGAGGGGACTTCCAACGCGTCGGGCGGCGAGGGAAGCGGCGCGCCGGCCGCTGCTGGCGACGCCACGTTCGCGAACCGGTTTCATCCCGACACCGCCTGGTCGACGGCTGGAGGGGATTTCGTGCCCTTAGCGAGCGCTTCGACCGACGTTAGCGGGCTCGGGATCTACGTTTGGACGTCGGCGGGCATGATCGCTGACGTGCAGGATTGGCTCGGCGACACTTCGAACAACTTCGGCTGGATCATCCGCACTGGCGATGAAATCGAGCCCAGCGCCGGCAAGCGTTTTGACTCCCGTACCAATCCAGAATTTGCCTTCCGTCCGAGTCTCTCGATCGACTACGTAGTTGTCCCCGAGCCAAGCACTTGGATTTTGGCAGTCGCCGCTGCAGCCATGTTGCCCGTCGTTCGCCGGCATCGCTAGCAGTTCCGCAGGGCGAATCAGTTTTTCATGATGCCTAGGAAGCGTAAGAGTTTTCGGGGTTGGCATGCGAAGCGGCGGAGGTTGGAGGTGATTTGCGGTAGGCCGG
>JAWXBP010000024.1 GCA_034440135.1 Planctomycetia bacterium | reverse complement strand
GATCAGCCGTCAGCCGGACCTCACGCTGGCGGAACTCAAGCTCGAACTGGACACGGCCTTGTCACGTCAAACGCTCTGCACGGCGCTCCGCCGACTGAAGCTCACGTTGAAAAAAAGTCGCGAGGGCCGCGGAGCAGGACCGGCCAGACGTCGCCCAACGGCGCGTGGAGTGGCGCGTGGCTCAGGCAGGCATGTCGCCTGATCGCCTGGTGTTTCTCGACGAAACCTGGGCAAAAACGAATCTGACGCGTCCGCGCGGCCGCGCGTGGTGATGGACAACTTGTCGAGCCACAAACGCGTCGGCGTGCAAGCGGCCATCGAAGCGGTCGGCGCGTCGCTGTTGTACCTGCCGCCGTACAGCCCCGACTTCAATCCGCTTGAACTGGCGTTCGCCAAATTCAAATGGCTGCTCAAAAGCGCCGCGCACCGCACCGTCGACGCGCTCTGGCAAGCCTGCGGCGAACTCCTCCATCACTTCACCGCCACCGAATGCCGCAACTACCGCCGCCACTGCGGATATCGCTACATAGGCTTGATGCGCTCTAGCACCGCGAAGACGACGCCATTTCAGGTTGACGAAGGCTTGCTTGCTTTGCCGAAAGAGGCAGGGCCGTCGCCGGCGAAGAAGTAGTCAAGGACGGTGAATGTCGTCTGTTCTTGAAACCGAACCGTCCGGAAAGAATTGGACAGTTCGGTAGTGCGTTTCAAGAACCCGACAACACAGATGCCGTTCAATTCTCAGCGTGATGAGCCAACCAGCAAGCCGGCTATAAATGACAGGATAGCCATGGCAGTTGTGCCGATCACCTGAATGAATGTGATCGGCTGCTTTTCGATCGCTTTTTGAAGCCAGCCTTTATTGGCTTCCGCGACGGCTGCAAGTCCTTCTCTTGTGACTTTTAGACCAGGGCGAGTGTGGTTCGCAATCAAGCCATTGCTGTCGTAGTCCAAATAGAAATGCTCAATCAGACCTTCTGTCGACAATTTATTGAAGTCGTATGCAGAGTCGCTTCCACCTTCAAACATGGCGTTTTCTTTGTCTACGAACCGAGCCCCGCCACAGAAGTCTTCACGATCAATCATCGGAGCACAGTCTAACAATGCGATTGCAATGTCATGGCGAAATTGCGCGGCTTCGGATAGGCGCTTCAGCAACGTCATGCGGCGATTTGTGAGCCGTTCAACGCTCATGTCTTCTTCGCCGCAAGGAAGTTTGTGATTGCCTGGCCTGAAGTACTCATTGCCGTAATTACAGCGAGGCAAATGAATCACTTGGTTATGCGGTTTCTAAACTGCCGCCTCTTCGTTCGGCTTCGCCGCGGGCGCGAACCTCTCGCTCCAACCCAGCAGATCCTCCAGCCCCTTGCGGTGGCAGAAGTCGCCGAAGGTTTCTTTTTCTTGGCGGTCTTGTTTGAAGTACACCAGCAGCGTCACCAGCGTGGGCACCAGGTCTACTTCCGGCACCATGTCTTTGTAGATGAAGTTCAGCCGGTCGCCGAGCAGGCGGCCGCCGATGAAGATGGTGTATTTGCCGGCCGCTTTGCCGACGATCCCGACGTCTGAGTTGTACGGCCGCGCGCAACCGTTCGGGCAGCCGGTCATGCGGATCGTGAAGACTTCTTGCGACAGCCCGAGTTTCGCCAGTTCGACTTCGAGTTGATCGATGATGCCCGGCAAGGCGCGCTCGGCTTCGGTGATTGACAGTCCGCACGTCGGCCAGGCGACGCAGGCCATGCTCCAGCGGCGGACCGCGGAGATCTCGTGCGAGAGCTTGATCCCGTGCGCGCGGAGGATGGTCTCGATCGCTTCCTTGTTTTCCGGCGCGATGTCCGTGAACAGGATGCTCTGGTGCGACGTGAGACGAATGCCGGGCTGGAATTCGCCGCAGATTTTTCGCAGCGCCGTTTTGAGCCGGAACTCGCCTTCGTCTTTGATGCGGCCGTTCTCGACGTTCAGGCCGTAATACCAGCGGCCGTCCCCTTGTTCGTGCCAGCCGAGGTGATCGTCGAAGCCCCACACGTCCTGCGGATGTGGGTCGGGCAGCGGGGCGCCGTAGTATTCCTCGACCGTGGCCTTGAACTTTTCGAGGCCCCAATCGTGGATCAAATATTTCATCCGCGCGATCTTGCGATCGGAACGATTGCCGTGATCGCGTTGGACTTTTACGATCGCCGTGGCGACGTCGACCGCCTGGTCCGGCGTAATGAAGGCCATTCGCTTGGCGACGGCCGGAAATGTTTTCTTCGCGCTCGGCGTGCGGCCAAAGCCGCCGCCGACGAGCACGTTGTAGCCGATGATCCGCCAGTTTTCGCAGATCGCCATTAAGCCCAGGTCGTTGGCATAGAGGTCTACGCAGTTGTCGCCGGGCAATCCGACGGCGGTCTTGAACTTGCGTGGCAAGTACGTTGGCCCGTAGATCGGTTCCACTTCGTGCGCGTGGCCGTTGGTCTGGCCGTTCGATCCGCCGACGGCGCAATGTTCTTCGCCGCTCTCCAGGTCGCGGACCCAGATTTCGTGGTACGCCTTCGTGCGCGGGCAGAAGTGATCGGCGAGTTTCGCGGCCAGCGCGTGCATTTCTTCATGCACGGAGTCTTGATAGTGTGGCGCGGGGCAGCACATGAAGTTGCGTTGTACGTCACCGCACGCGGCCAGCGTGGAAAGCTGCACCTCGTTGATGCGGTGGATCGTCTTCCACAGATCCGTTTTGCGGATGCCGTGCAGCTGCAAGCCTTGGCGCGTGGTGATGCGCAGCGTCTGGTTGCCCAACTCGTCACCGAGATCCAGCTCGGCCAGCAGTTGGTCGCTCGTCAGGCGCCCGCCAGGAATCTTCGAGCGCACCATGAACATATAGGCCTTGCCGTCCTTACCGCGGACGTCGCGATCGTCCTGCTGGTAGGTGCCGTGGTGCTTGAGCAGTGTGGCGTTGTCTTCAGTGAAATGATCGTCGCCGCCACTCAGTTGCTCGGGAATCGACCCGCGCAAATGGTGACTCGCCAACTTGATCTCTTCCACCTTGCTCGGAGCGGTCTTTTCTGCCATCGGTTTCTTGCCTAGGAAAACGACCGTGCCGGGGGATTCACCACGGAGGCACGGAGAACACGGAGGCTGCGGGAAGATACGTGTGTCAATGGATAATGTTCGGTAACATTATCATCATTGTCGCGTATCTCGCGGCACTGACAATAGTATACCTCCCCGCATCGGAAAACTCAGCGGCGATTCGTACGGCTGCCGGCAAGGCTCGGCTTTGCCCATTTCTCCCAGGTTTCGCATTCCCGGCGACCTGACGTTGACCCGGTTCCGGGCTTCACTAAAATGTTGCGACGCTTTGAGTTAAATCCGCTGCTTCCGCGCTCACGTCCATGACCGAAACGCCCACGCCTGTTCCCGAATCGGACGATGCCAGCCTGCATGTGGCGGCCCGACGGGAAAAGTTGCGCAAATTGACGGCGCTCGGCATCGACCCTTGGGGCGGGCGCTTCGACGACCACCAAGGCGTGGGCGCGATTCGCCACCGGACCGGCGAGATCTTCTATCAGACCGAAGCCGGCGAACAGATCATCCTGCCCGACGAAGGGACCGATTTCCGCGCCTGGCTAGCCACGCAGCCCAAAGGGGAACTGCAGGGCCCGCGCGTGCGCGCTGCGGGACGAATCGTGTTGCGGCGTACCGCGGGCAAATTGCTGTTCATCGATATTCGCGATTGGTCCGGACAGATTCAGATTCTGATCGGCATGAACCAGGTCGGCCCGGAAGGCTGGGAACTGGCGCAATTGCTCGACCTCGGCGATTTAATCGGCGTCGACGGCATGTTGCGACGGACCAAGACGGGCGAGTTGACAATCTTCGCCGAGCGATTGCACTTCCTGACAAAGATGCTCGAACCGCCTCCCGACAAGCATCACGGTTTGCATGACGTTGAGTTGCGGCAGCGGATGCGCTATCTCGACCTGCTGTACACCGAAGGCGCGCAGGAGCGGTTTCTCAAGCGTACCAAGATCGTCCAATCGATTCGCCGCACGCTCGGCGAGCAGGGCTACGTCGAGGTTGAAGGACCGACGTTGCACACGATCGCCGGCGGCGCCGCGGCGCGACCGTTTTTGACGCATCACAACGCGCTCGACATGATGTTGTTTATGCGGATCGCGTTGGAGTTGCATTTGAAGCGACTGCTGGTGGGCGGCATTGAACGCGTGTACGAACTCGGGCGCGTCTATCGCAACGAAGGGATCAGCCCGCGGCATAATCCTGAGTTCACGATGCTCGAGGTCTACCAGGCCTACGGCAACTATGAAACGATGATGGAGCTGACCGAGAAGCTGATCGTCGACGCGATTCATGCGACGGGCGATCACTATCAGGTCGCCTGGCACGACCAGCAGATCGATTTCACGCCGCCGTTCCAGCGGCGCAGCTACGACGAGCTATTCGCCGAGCACGTCGGCGTTGATCCGCACGACCACGACGCGATCCGCAAGGTCGCGGCCGAAATTGGCTTCGACACCGCGGGGCGCGATCCGGACGTGATCAAGAGCGACGTCTTCGAGGAAAAGGTCGAAGACAAGCTGCACGGGCCGATCTTCGTGATCGACTACCCGGCGAGCATCTGCCCGTTGACTAAGCGCAGCAAGACGAATCCGCAAATTGCCGAGCGATTTGAACTTTACGTGTGCGGCATGGAGCTGGCAAACGCGTATACCGAATTGAACGACCCGGACATGCAGGAGCAGTTGTTCCGCACGCAGCTGACCGGCCAGAAGGAAGAGGATTCCATGGCCAAGATGGATCACGATTTCATCCGCGCCCTGCGCCACGGCATGCCGCCGGCCGGCGG
>JAWXBP010000023.1 GCA_034440135.1 Planctomycetia bacterium | reverse complement strand
GGGGCGTCCATCTTGAGATCGAAGAAGTCCTGATGCGGCGGGCCGCCGGGCAGGAAGATCATGATGATCCCCTTCGACTTCGACGTGCGGCCCGTGCCCGCGATCGACTCGGCCCGCAGGATTTGCGGTAGGGAGAAACCACCGAGCGCCAATCCGCCGATTTGCAGGAATGCTCGCCGCGATACCCTATCGCAAAAACCATTCTGCGGCTTGCCGAGGATCTTCAACATGGCACATTCTCCTACAGGAGCATTCCGAATGCATTCCAGCGCGCAGCACGTCGCATCTCCGATCGTGCCGTGACATCTCGAAATTGCGCGACTGACGAAACTGGGCACAAATCGAGGGAGGCGGGACAGATCGGCGGGCGTGGATGGATTGTAGCCGGAATCCACCAGCCCGGCAACAATAATTACGCCCAGTTGGCAAGCAGACCGCCAAGGGCACACGGTCGACTTCGGAATGTGACGACCGCGGGGTCCGTAGCGGCGTCGGACCCCCAACTCAGCAAACAAGTTGCGCCGTCCGTATACATTGCAATCCAGGTCGCTCGGGCGAGTTGACGCCGGCGGCAGCGCGCTTTACTTTGTGTGGCGATGCGACGCGGCTGGCCGCATGGCCGCTGCGACGTTTTCTCACGCACTTCTCTCTGGCTCAGGATACCACCATGAACATCGCAGGTAGCACGACTTTCGTCACTGGCGGCGGCTCGGGATTGGGCGCCGCATGCGCTCGGCATTTCTCTAGCCTGGGTGGCAACGTCCTCGTTGCCGACGTGCAGGTCGAAGCCGGCGAGAAATTGGCGGCCGAACTGGGCGCGAAAGTCCGCTTCGCCCGAACCGACGTCACCGACGAAGGCAGCGTGCAGGCTGCGCTCGCCGCGGCCAAACAGCACTTTGGCGCGGTCAACGCCGTGATCAACTGCGCCGGTATCATCGGCGCCGGCCGCGTGGTGGGCAAAGAGGGACCCTACGATCTGGCGTCGTTCTCGCGCACGATCCAGGTCAACCTGATTGGCACGTTCAACGTGATTCGACTGGCGGCCATGATGATGTCCACCAACACGCCGAACGACGAGCAGGAACGGGGGGTCATCGTCAATACAGCGTCGGTGGCGGCTTTCGAAGGACAGGTCGGCCAGGCGGCCTACTCGGCTTCCAAGGGTGGCGTCGTATCGATGACGCTGCCCATCGCACGCGAATTGGCCCGCTTCGGAATTCGCGTGGTGACAATCGCCCCGGGCGTGTTCGAAACGGCCATGATGGCCGGCATGACCCCGGCCGCCCAGGAGGCACTCTCCGCGGCCGTCCCCTTTCCGCCGCGATTGGGCCGGGCGAGCGAATTTGCCGATCTGGCCGAGCATATCGTGACCAATTCGATGCTCAACGGCACCACGATTCGCCTGGATGGCGCGCTGCGACTGAGCCCCAAGTAGCGCGACTTTTTTTGACAACAGGCCGTTTGTGACGTAGGAAACCTTTGTCGACGATTTCAATCTGCCCAAAACACACATCGGGCGGTCCAAAACGGCTTAAGCCAATTCCTCGGGTTATTCCGCTTCAATAACAGCCTCGGGTCTTTTGTCTGCGCCGGCATGTCCCAGCCGCGCAAGGCTGGCCCGCGCGCTCTGTTCCTATCGTCAGAAGACCCGTTCCAGGGAACGTCCCGAGAGGTAATCAATCGATGAGCACGGTTTTGGGCTGCACGCAACTTGACCATGTCGTGGAAACGGGGCTATCGGCGGACGAGACGCTTCGCCGGCAAGTCTGGGAGATTCTGGCGGGGCTCGGCCCGCAAGCCCATCATCCCGAGCGCCGCACGGTGCAGCGGTTTCCCTATCCGAACCTGCTTTACCTGACTCCCGTGGCGGCCGACGGAATCACGCCGGATGGCGAGTCGATCGTGGTTGTGGGAAAACATTTGTCGGAGCGCGGACTGGGTTTTTTCTATCAGCACCCACTGCCCGATCGCCGCATGATCGCTTCGCTCGAGGGCAAGGACGCTCGTTGGGTCGGCTTCCTGGTGGACATCACCTGGTGCCGCTTCACGCAACACGGTTGGTACGACAGCGGAGGCCGCTTCCTGCACGCGCTGCCATCGCCGATCGAGCGGCAAGTGCGCTAGAAGCAAGCCGTCGACGCGCCGCTTCGGCCGGCACTCAATCGCCGGCCACTTCGAGCGACGCAGGGGGCGCAGGCGGAGCGTCGCTCTGCACGTAGGGTGCAAAACGACGACGCAACTCGGCTCGGCGTTCCGCCGTCCACCAGGCGAGAAACTCTTGTCGCGCAATTGCCAAGGCCTGTTGTTCGTGCAGCCGGCCCGTTGCAAACGCCTCGCCGAGCGGACCAGATTCCGTCGCTGTGTGCCACCGCACCAGGTAGGTCTCGGCCGTGACGTGATCGTTGATCGCGCCTAGCCGTTCTTGCAGCGCGACCACAAGCGGATAGACTTCGCCGCGGAATTCGGCATCGAAAGCACCCGCAAAAACTTCCATCGCGTAACGCACCTGCTTGCCTTGAATGCGGAACGCATGCAACGCCTCGACGTCGTTCAACTCAGCGTCGCCGGCCGCCAGGTACGGCACAACCAACCGGTTCAAAGCCACGCGCGCCATGCACACGAATCGCTCGCCGCACGGTTCGTCGCCCGCGCGGTTCCGCAGTTTTCTGAGAAACCTGACGGCGTGTCGAGCGAACTGCTTGCGACGGAGCTTCTTGCGTATTTTTCGGATCGGCCGCTGGGCTTCTCGCCGCATTTCGCGGACGTGCTTGAGTAGCAACTCGCTTTGGGCGGAAGGCATTTGAGACGCGCGGTCGGTCCACCGCATGAACAGCACATCCAGATCGCGAGCTTCGCCGGCGGCCCGCCTGATCTTCTTGACTTGTCTGGCAATCCATTGCCCCCGGCGAGGCGGCAGCCATGCTTCGAAGATTTCGAGCGCCGCCGCCGCCCGTCGCGAAAAGACTCGCAGCTGGTGCACGTTCTCGGTTTCGGTCTCGTTCTGGCGCACCGCGAGTTGCAGATAATGACACATCCGATGCAAGCGCGCGCTCAACGCCCGCCGACCGATGCATGCCACCGAATCGTCGGGCTGGCTCTCAATCCATTTATTGTTGCGTCCCATGCTCGCCCGTATCTTTACCTGCGACTGCACGCCGTGCATTCGTTTGGGGGCCAATCGACAGGGGCGCTTCAGCGCGCGGCTGACCGCCAGTCAGCGCTATCCGCCATTCGAAAGGGAAACGAACCAGGAAATTGTAATGCTGAGCAAAACTGCACTGCGAAGCTGAGGGCATCGCGTCGATACATGCTGCCCGGGTCGTCCCGCATGAAGCGCAACGACCCGCTCGCCCTTCCAGTCTAGCCGCGGTCCGATCGGCTTTTTGGCGGCTCGCAAAGATAGTCCAATCGCGAGACTGCTTCGAGCTGGAAGTCGAGCTCATTACCGCCGGTCAAGCTAACAGGGAGGGGCAAATGCGGCAATCGCACCACCCACTAGAGGGGATTATGGTAGAGGGCGAGTCATAGCAAACGCATCAAGATATGCGAGTTCTCAGTCTGCTAGCGCAAGGTTCAACAATCCGTCGAAGAATGCCTTCGTCGCATTTTTCGACGGGCTGTTAGCACGTCATTCGACCTGACTCGGTGAAGTCAACGCGACCGTGATCATGCGGACAACGAATCGGCACTTCGTGAACCGCCATCAAGCTCGCGCTGGCGCAGGTGGCCTGATTTCTGGCGCTGACAAGCCGGTTGCGCTGTCGGTAAACTGACCGACCGAGCCAGCCTGTTTTTTGAGCGAGCTTCAATCGTTCGCGACTTCAACGGCTGACGTCGTCCCTCGCGCGGGTATTGTGCGGGGCTTGCCGCCAACGCAGCAGGTATCCAATGGGCCCGCCGCTTGTGTAGCACGCATTTTTGCGCGCTGCGTGAGCGGCGGGCTCTTTTCGTTTGCATTCCTACTCAAACCATTTGGAAGCCACCGCCCATGGATCTGCTCCGTCCTGTCGATCCCGATGAAGAGTTTCCCCGGAAAGCGGCCGACGAGCCCGGCACAAACGACTCCGACGTTGAAGCGCCGGCAGAAATTCAACCGGACGCTGTACCAGAACGGCGTCCCGCGGACGACGGAACCGAGCTGAGGGACGATTCCATCAGTGCCGAATCTGACTCGATTTCTTTGGCGTCGGCGAGCAAAGCGAGTTCGACGAATGCCGGTCCAGCATAGTCTGACGGCACTGACATGATATCGTCGAGCGGTCCCGATCTGGTTCCGAGCGACGCCGAGCCGGAGCCGCCGTCGGCATTTTTCGGTTCCACACCGCCGGCCGCGGAAGCCGGCCTTGCGGTAAACGCTGAACAATTGCCCTCGATCGAGCCGGTCGATGCCGTACCGCCGACCGACGTCATCCTGCCGCCGGACAACAGTGGCT
>JAWXBP010000022.1 GCA_034440135.1 Planctomycetia bacterium | reverse complement strand
GCCGCTGGTCGCGACGCAAATCCCCCTGTTCAACGAGGCCAACGTTGCCGAGCGGGCGATTCGCGCCGTCGCCGCCATCGACTATCCGCGGGACCGCCACGAGATCCAGGTGCTCGACGATTCCGACGACGAGACCCGTGGGATTGTCGATCGGGTCGCGGTCGAGCTCCGGACTCAGGGGCACCGCATCGTCATCGTGCGCCGCGCCGACCGCGTCGGGTTCAAAGCCGGCGCGCTGGCGCTGGGCCTGACGAAGACGGCCGCCGAATACGTGGCCATCTTCGACGCGGATTTCGTGCCCCCGCGAAATTTTCTGCGGAACACGCTGCCGTTTTTTTTCTCGAATCAACGGCTCGGTCTCGTGCAGGCGCGCTGGGGGCATTTGAATGACGCGGCCTCGATGCTGACCCGCGTGCAGGCCATCGGGATCGACGGACATTTCATGGTCGAGCAATCGGCCCGCACGTTCAACGGGCTCTTCATGAATTTCAACGGTACGGCCGGCATCTGGCGCCGGCAGGCGATCGTGGACGCGGGCGGCTGGTCGGCGGATACGCTCACGGAGGATCTCGACCTCTCTTACCGGGCGCAACTGGTCGGCTGGCGCACCCACTATCTCGCCGAACTCGAGGTTCCCGGCGAGTTGCCGGCTTCGCTCGGTGCCTTCAAAAGCCAGCAGTTTCGTTGGGCGAAAGGATCGATCCAATCCGCCAGGAAACTACTGCCCCGCATCCTGTGCAGCGGGGCTCCCGTCTGGACGAAAATTCAGGCCGCCCTCCATCTCACGCACTACGCCATTCATCCGCTGATGCTCGTGGTCGCCCTGCTGGCGTGGCCGGTGATGATGCACTTTCCCCTCAACCTGCATCCGGACTGGCTGCCTATTGTGATCGCAGCCCTCGCCGTCGTCGTGCTCGCGCCGAACGTCACCTATCTCGCGAGCCAGCGTGCGCTCCATCGCGATTGGCCTTGGCGGCTGCGCTGGCTGCCGGTGCTGACAGGCCTCGGTGTCGGTCTGACGATCAACAACACTCACGGCGTCCTCGAAGCGCTGTTCGGGAAAACGGGCGAATTCGTCCGGACGCCGAAACAAGGCGACCAGACGAAGACGCATTATCGTTCACAGAAATCCCTCGTGCCGTGGATCGAACTCGCGATGGGGCTCTATTGCGCCGCGAGTTTGGTTTCCTATCTGAGCACCGGGCGATTTGTGATCGGGTCCTTCCTTGCGGTGTATGCGGCCAGTTTCCTGATCGTCGCGGTGTTTGGGTTTCTGGAACAGCGGGAATCCCGCATCGTGCGCGCGCAACCGCTCGATAGCTCGCCGATCAATGAGACTGGAATGGCAAACGCGGCTGCGAATCACGGCGGTGTCCGGCAGCGACTGTTCCTCGCGGCCGTGGGCGGATTGCTTTTGGGGTGCGTGGCGATGGGAAGCGTTGCGTGGATTCACGCGCATCCGTATGCGCGGATTGCGGGGTTCGCCCTGCTGCTTCCTGCCGGGCTGGCCGTAACTTTCTTGTGGCCGCGCGACCAACCACGGCACACCGCCGTCGTGAGCCTGCTGCTCGTCGCGCTCCTGGCGCGACTGGCGCTGCTGGCGCACCCGGCGGATTCGGACGCGAACCGGTATTTGTGGGAAGGTCGTCTGGTGCGGGAGGGCGAGAGCCCGTATGCCCGCGTCGCATCCGACCCTGCATGGGAGCCGTTGCGCGACCGCTATTGGGAGGGCATGAACCAGAAAGGACTCCGCACGATCTATCCGCCCGTCGCGGAATGGACTTTCGCGGCGGTCGGTGGGCTCTGGTATCATCCCATCGCGCTCAAGGTGGTGTTCATCGGTTTTGACCTCGGCGTAGTCGCGCTGTTGATCGCCATGCTCGCGGCCCGCGGGCAAGCGCCGTGGCTGGCCGGACTCTATGCGTTCAATCCGATTCCGCTGATCGGTTTTGCCGGCGAAGCCCACTTCGATGCGATGCTGCTCTTCTTCGTGCTGCTTGCGCTCTGGTTGCACGAGCGAAAATCGCTTCGCTGGTGTTGGATCGCGTTTGCGCTCGCCGTGCAAATGAAGCTCGTCGCTATCATACTGGTGCCGATCCTGCTTCGACGCGGCGGGTGGCGCACGGTCTGGCTCGGAGTGCTGGCCGTGGCGTTGCCCGTGTTGCCCTACATGGCTCACGCGCCCGCGTGGCTGGAGGGGGTCCGTCATTTCGGATCAAACTTGGCCTTCAACGGCTCGATCCACGCCGTCGCGTGGAGCGCGTTCGGAGACCGCCCGTCGGCGGCTTTGTTTTGCACGCTGCTCCTGGCGATCTGGATCGTGGGAGTAGCGCTTGCGCATCACGACTCCTGGCGCGCAGCGTTTTGGACCTTGGGCGGACTCGTCGTGCTCTCGCCGACAGTCCACTATTGGTATGTGGCGTGGGCCTTGGTGTTCATCCCGCTGTTTCCTTCGCTGGCCTGGCTTACTCTCAGCGGCGTGATGGCGCTCTACTACCTCGTGGTGACCAACGTGCTCGCCGGTCGCGACTGGGGACTGCCGCTATGGACGCAAAATGTCATCTGGCTGACCTTCGGTCTGGCGCTGGTCCGGGAAGCGGCGATTGCGTTGCCTGCGTTGTGGCGGCGAATTGAGGGCGGCACCGCGCATCGGCCCGTGCAAAATTACACGGTGGTCGTTCCGACGCTAAATGAAGGCGCCGGCCTTTCTGCCTGCCTCCACTCGCTCGCGCAGATGGTGCCGCCGCCGGACGAAGTCATCGTCGCCGACGGCGGTTCCGTCGATGGCACCCGCGAAATCGCCGCGCAAAGCGGCGCGACCGTAGTGCTAAGCGAGCGTGGACGCGGCCGGCAGATCGCGGCGGGAGCGAGCACGGCCGGGAGCGATGTCGTCTTCGTTGTGCATGCTGATTCCCTTGTCGCTCCGGATACCGGCCGTCGCCTCCTGGCTGCACTCAATGCCAACCCGGCCGCCATTGGCGGAGCAGTCGGCCAGCGGTTCGATTCCGATTCGACCAAACTTGTCGTCGTCGAATTCCTGAACGATTTTCGCGCGATGTTTCTCGGCGTTTCATTCGGTGACCAAGGACAATTTTTCCGGCGGACGTCGCTGGCCGGCAGCGGTGGATTTCCCAAGCTGCCGTTGATGGAAGACGTCGAATTCAGCCTGCGCCTCCGGTCCGCCGGCTCCGCCCTCTACTTGGGCGGTGGACTCGTCAGCTCCGACCGTCGGTGGCGCAGGGAGAATTGGTTCCAGCGCTGCCTCATGGTTGTAGTAATG
>JAWXBP010000021.1 GCA_034440135.1 Planctomycetia bacterium | reverse complement strand
TCAGGTGCTGTGGATGCAGGACGCCATTAGCAACCTACTGCCAAGCCTCCCGCAGCGGGTCGCGCTATCGCTGCGTAGAGCCATGGTCCGACACAGCCATGCGCTGCTCGACCCTGCGCACAACAAGACGCAAACCGTGCAGTGCTTCACGCTGATGCGAGACGTACTTCACCTCGTCGCGGAAGAAAGTGCCGAGGTGGTCGCGGTGCTGACGGTCGTCAACGACTTAAACGAACTGCTTTTGGAACTTCAGACGGAGTAGCCATGTCCATAGACTCCACGTTTGCGAATCACGAGCCACACGAGCCCCAGGCCGATCAAGACATCCATGGCGGAGTTCCGGACTCCGGCAACATTCGCGAAGCTGCCGACCAGTTTGTGGCGGAATCAGGCATGATCCAGGAGTGGATTCTCTCTGCTGGGCAGCTGAAGCTCGTGGCGTCAGTCCAGGCGGAAATTCGCCAGGTGCTGCCTGAATTGCCGAGCGGGATTGTTTCGGACATTTCCGCTTTGTTGGACGCCATTGATACGCACTTGAATAGTGATCCGCCGAGCGCCATTGCCATTAGCCAGGACTTGGCAAACATCGCCGAGCAGCTGCGTATGGACGCGTCCGAAATTGGACCCATGCGGCTTGAGAATATTCGGAAGCATATCAAGGTCGTGACGGCTTCTCTGGGAACCAATCTGCAGCGCGAGCGGACGTGAATCAACTTGGGGAATTCGTCATGACCTAGCTCGATCAGCTTATTACCGTCTACGACTCAGCCCCCAATTTGGGAATTACTTGCCCTGTGGCGTACGCCGCCGAGGCCCAAGACTTTTTCCGACAGCATGGCTTATTTCTCGCGGAACCGCGTGAGGAAGGGCGGCCGTCGACAGATGCACCCACCACGAACAATGTCCTGTGGGTGCCCATGGTTGCATCGAGTGATGACGTCGAGCAAGAACTGCAAAAGCTGCACAACTTGACGGCGAAGTTTCGCGAGCACATCCAACGTGAAGTGGATCGAGGCGAAATTAAGGAATAAGGACTTTCTCGAATTGAGAAATAAGAGAACCGGTAGACGAATTTGGCGTGTCAGATTTTCTGGTCAGCGTGATCGCTCTCACTAAGCGGTTGCTGTAGGAAATCTGTCACGCCTTTTTTCGTTCGCTTGAACGATTACCAGCCGGCACAGCGATCTGCTTTTTGCCAACTTCGAGAATGGCCTTCGGATCGCGCTGCAGCGGGGCGGCGATCTCCGTTCGGGAGGCAAGGTATTTCAGCTCAATTTGCGCGTTCAGCGCGATTGAGTTCATGCTCTCTGCAAAGCTTCACGAGCGGTTGGAGCAACTCAGGCTGCTGGAATGTGCTGCCGAAGTTCTCGCTTGGGGATTGGAGAATACTTCGTCGGGCGCGCCGAAACATGGAAATCTTGCACATTCGGGCTTTTGGAAGTGGTTTTCCGACGCCTTCGGTAACACACTGGCTCTCCAGCGGCATTACTGGAGGCAGCGGCGGTTTTCGTTCGACAGCCGCTCTCGTGTTTCCAAACCTTGCACGGCGGCTCTACCCGCTCCCATTCCACAGGCAAGACGATGAAACGACAACTATTGCATTCCTTGGTAGTGATGGCGGCGTCACTCGCCTGCGGATTGGGGATGACGAATCAGGGGTACGGGATCGACATTGTGCTGGTGTGGGACGACTTGGACGAAAACCCTAGTTTCGATCCCAACGGCACGAAGTTGATGGCCGTCGCCAGCGCTGCGGCACAGCTGTGGGAGCAGTTGATCCCATCCGCCGGCACGCACGACGTCGACATCTCTTGGTCGCATTTGGAATCAGGCCAGCTTGGCCTCTGGAAGCTTGACCCGTTCGGCAACAACAACTTGTATTTCAATGCAGACGCCGATTGGTTCGTGGATGCCACCCCAGCGAGTCACAGCGAATTCTACTTTGGAAGTCCGTTCACCTATAGCACCGGCAAAGGCAGCTTTCTCACCGGAACAACGGAAGGCGTTGACGACTGGTTCGACGGCGCTCCCGTGCCCGGCACACTGGAGATTGGGTATGTTGGGTTGCCCACGGACACGGCACCCACCGCGGCGATGGAGAATTTTGACCTGCTCTCCGTAGTGCTTCACGAATTGGGTCACGACTTGGGCGTCGGCGGCGATGAGCTGAGCGGGCGCTACCCAATCTACCCGGCCGATCTGTCCGGCGTGGTAGGCGTGGAAGTCGTCGAAGGCAACTTCGATGATCCGGACAGCGAGGGCTTCGGTGAAGAGCATGGCCACGTGGCCCCGACAATGGCACTCATGTCGCCGAGCCTTCCCCCAGGCATGCGCACACTTCCCTCGGCGATGGACGTTCTGGTGGCGGCGCGCGACAGCAACTATCTCAGTGTGGACTTAGAGCGTAAATTCGTAGGGATCGGCACCAATTGGAATGCCTCCAGCACGTGGATTGGCGGGCGTGTGCCGGACGGAAGCGACGATGCCTATGTGGTCCACGGCGAAACTATCACGCTCACCAACACCGGCTACGCCGACAACCTCTTTATTGGCGGCACCAGCATCGTTAGCACTGGGGCGCATGGCTTGACGGTCGACAATCGCCTTGCTCTGCACGGCGCTGGCGATGTACTACGCCTTCCTAGCGGCGGTTCGGCGACGGTGGGCAGGATTGAAGTGCCTCACGAGAGCATGCTGGAAATGAGCGGCGGCACGCTCAATGTTGTGAATAGTGGGTTTATTGGCGGCCAGATGATTGGGCATGGCAAAGCCGATTTCGACGGACAAGTCGTGATCACCGGCCGAGTTGAGACCGCTGGCGGAACGCTGGCGCTGACTGGCAGCGGCTCGATCCTCTTGCTGACGACAGATGAAGTTGGCAGTGGTCGCCTGCGTGCCGAGAGCGGCGATTTGAAGCTCGGCGTAGGTATCGCGCAAAACTCCAGCGGTGGCATTCGGGTGGACGCCGGCAGGCGTCTGGTAGCTACACGCGATCTCTCAATTCCGCGCGCGGTCGAAGTGAGCCTGGGCGGCGACCTGACCAGCGAAGGGGCGAATACCGATGTCACGATCGAGCACCTTAAAGTGGGATTCGGCAATACCGGCCGTGTGATCTCAAGGACATTGACGCTCAACGACTTCGCCTATGTGGACAGCAACGGCCACCTGACGCTGGCCAGTCCCGCCGGCACCACGTTGCAAGGAGGGCTCTCTGTTTTTGGCAGTGGCGTGCTCAAACAAGAAGGAGATATTCTTGTCAGCGGAGGCGACGTCCGACTGGACGTGCAGACCCTCGATTGGGGCAATAGTACGCCATCGCAATCCAACGATTTGCGGATCAGTCCGAATTCAACCCTCGAAGTCAACAGCGACGTTGTCGGCACGTATCGTGGTCAACTGACCGTCGACAGCGCGATTCTGCAAGTCAATTCGCCCGACGGGTGGCAGTTAGGCGGAGCGACCGCGACTACGGCAGGTGGGATTCTCTCACTTATTCATTCGGGGGCGACGACGCCGACCGTGCGCGGCACGCCGCTGACCGCACGACATTGGATCATTGCCTCCGGCGGTGACGCGTTCATCGAAAGCGACCTCGTCGTGATGCCGACCGCTCAAGTGGTGGCATTTGGCGCGGATGCCAAGCTCTTCCTCGCGGGAAAGACCACCTTGGGCGGCGGCAGCGTGAGCGGTTTAGGCACGTTAGTCCAACGCGGAGATATCACGGTCACGGCCGATACGACGATTGATACCAAGACCTTTTCCTGGGGCAATAGCCTCGGGTTGGACCTCAATACGTTGACCGTCACTCGGGGCGACACGCTCACGGTAAACTCGTCGGGCACGGGCAATGCGAACAATCAATTCCGCGGCACCTTGCGACTCGACGGCGGCAAGTTAGTCGTCAATACGGACGCCGGTTGGGCGCTGCCCGCTGCCCAGATCATCCAACATCCGGGGGTACTCGAATTGGCCGGCGGTATCGTGGCCCCGCGCGTTGACGGGCAGGCGCTCACCGGGCGGACGGATCAACGTCACTGGTGGAGCGGCGCACTTGGATAGCGACGTCGTGTTTCAAAGCACGCAACAAACAACCATTGATGCCCGCTCCACGTTGCATGTAAACGGCGCGGCAAGTTACTTGGGCGGAACTTTCACCGGCCCTGGCACTCTGCAACACAACGGCACGGCGCTGTTGAGTTCAAGCAATCCCTTGTCCGCGACGCGCTTTCTCCAAAATGGACTGCTGACTGCCATCAATCCGGCAAACACTGCGACGATCGATTCCGCGGTGATCGATTTTCTACCTGGCAGCGTGACGCGGCTGTTTACGAACCTGCACCTGCAAGGCCGGGCGATTATCAGGCCGGACGCAACCTTTGAGGGAAATGGCACGTTGGTCATCGATCTAACGGCCAGCCTTACGGCCGGTGGAATTCTGGGAGTCGACCTGGAGAACCAAGGCACCGTGCGGCCAGGTTATTCCCCGGGTGTTCTAAGTGTGGCTGGCGATTACCTTCAAGGACCGTCGGCCGCGCTGCAAATCGAACTTGCGGGAACCAATCGAGGCGATTGGGATCAGTTGTCGGCCAGCGGGAGTGTGTCGCTCGACGGCACTTTGAATGTTTTTCTGTTCGGCGGATTCACGCCGCTCCTCGGTGATTCGTTCACCATCGTCAGCGCCTCGGGCGGACTTTCCGGAAAGTTTGGCAATCTAGCTTTACCGGCTCTTCCCGTCGGCCAGTTCTGGTCCATTGACTACAGCAGGACAGCCGTTGTGCTCTCCACGACCAACGGCCTGCTTGGCGACACGAATGGTGACCAAAAGGTCGACATCCAAGATCTTAACAATGTCCGCAATAACTTCGGCGGAACTGGCCTTGGAGATACCGACGACAACGGCACCGTCGACATCAGCGACCTCAATAACGTGCGTAACAACTTTGGTATCGGGAACGCCAATCCCGTCCCCGAGCCGAACACTTACGCCCTCGCAACCATCGGATTGATCGGGTTGGCCGGCGTCATCTGGCAACGGAAGCGTCGGTAACGGGCGCAGTTGAACAACCGCCGACACCGTCATTGGCTGGACGGCCATTTGTCCAAGACTGTTTAGCGTTCCGCCAACGTGCGCCCCGTTGGCTAGGTATTGGCTACATTTGCGTCTTGTCAACACGCAACGCGCGAGATCACCATACTCAAAGACGCCCTCTGGGCAAAGGCGACAACCAATGACGTTTCCATCTGCAAAACGTGCCGCGCTGGCATCCAACTACTTTTGTGTAGCTCGCGGGTTTGCTCACTCATCAGGCTCGCTGACCCGGATAATCTTCTTGCCAAAGTTCTCGCCGCGCAGCAATCCGATCAACTCTCGTGGAGCATTCTCCAACCCAGCGGTAATGTCTTCTTTGTACTTCACCCGTCCCTCGCGCAACCATTGGCTCATGTCCGTGACAAACTGCGGCCACTGCGAAGCGAAGTCCCAGACAATAAAGCCTCGCAATGTGAGTCGCTTTGTCAGCGTGAGGTGCATCAACTGCGGGAGATGATCCGGGCAGGGTGGCAGGCCGGTAGCGTTGTAGTGGGCGATCAGGCCACACACGGGAACTCGCGCGAAGTCATTCAAGAGCGGCAGCACCGCTTCGAACACCTGTCCGCCGACATTCTCGAAGTAGACATCAATCCCGTCGGGACAGGCGTCCTGCAGCCGTTCGGCCAGATTCGGCTCGTGATGATCGAGGCACGCATCAAAACCTAATTCCTCTTGAACATAGCGGCATTTGGCCGCGCCCCCGGCAATGCCGATGACGCGGCAGCCCTTGATCCGGCCAATCTGCCCCACGATCGAGCCGACCGCGCCGGATGCTGCTGCCACGACAATGGTCTCGCCAGGCTGCGGCTGACCGATGTTCGCTAGGCCGGTGTATGCCGTGAGTCCTGGCATGCCAAGAACGCCCAATGCATAAGAGAGCGGCCCTGCAGAGCGATCGATCTTGCGTAGTCCCGAGCCGCTCGACAAAGCATATTCTTGCCAGCCTTGGGCATTGTTCAGCACGAACTCGCCCGCTTGAAAATCCGGCACATTCGACGCTACGACCTGCGCGACGGCGCGGCCTTCCATCACCTCACCGAGTTCCACAGGCCGGGCGTAGGATTTGCCGGCATTCATGCGACCGCGCATGTACGGATCCAGGGAGAGATAAACGGCCCGCAGTAACAATTCACCCGATTGCGGGGAAGGAACGGCACCGTCGACCAGTTCAAAGTTATCCAGCGTTGGTTCACCGTTGGGCCGGGAAACAAGACGGATCTGCTGATTTTTGACAGGCATGAAATCTTCCAGGCAAGACGCTTGCTCAATCGACTCCGACTATTGTCAGCCAAACAGTGCTTCACCCAACTCCGCGACGCATGAAAGCGACATCCTGCACCACATAGCTAACGAAAAACGCTCAAGCTTTCTCGAACCGTTCCGTCGCGAGCTGCTTGAACGCTTCTCTCGGTTTAGCGTAGTCAAGCGCTCCCATCGGCATGTCGTTAAGTTTGAAGCCAACGTCGAATGGCGAAAGTTCTTCGTCGACTAGCCACACTTTAGCGCAGTGGATTAAGTCGTTCATCGAACCGGTCACCGACCGACTCCAAGGCTTTGCGAACGTCACGCGCTCGCACGAGGCCATGATGAATTTCTGATACAGGAAGGCTTGCCCGTCAACCTCCGTGAACTCGCGCACGCAGGCGAACATCCGGTCAATGCAAGTCCGGTCACTGGTGATACCTTTGCCGTGGACGAGGCACGAGTAGAGCGATGCGGTATTGGTCGCGATGATGTATTGAGCCCGGTTCGCCGTAAAGACGTGGCAAGACCAGTCCGCATAGGGATTGCCTTCCAACGGCCGCTCTCGCAGCGCCTTCACCTTGATTTTCGAGCTTAACTTTTGCGACAGGCGAAGCATCATGGCTCGAATTCTCCTGGACTCACCGTCGCGCGGAACAAGAGTCCGTCAAAATCGACTCGGCGATCCCCCTGACCATGCTGTACCTACTACTTCCTGCGCTTCTTCACCGCCAGCGAGATTTCCTCATTCCCAGCCTTCTGTTGAACGGCTCCTGCCGTCCTGCGAAGCTGCTTGGCAATCTCTCTGGTCGAGGACTTGCCCGCCAACTTGCGCAGCATCTTCATGTCGGACGCCGACCAGGGGTTACGTGCCGGACGTGCTTTCTTCTTGGCCATTTGCAGCTCTTGGTGCGGGAAGGGGAGTACGGCTTGGCAGTATAGAGCGTGGCGATGTCAACTAATAGATGCCGAGTTAGCCAAGTGCGGCGTGAATGTAGAACGTCGAGGAAGGCCCCAGCAATACGGTACTGCCCTCGGTGTTCGTGGGCGACTACCAACTCGCGAGCCGATTAAGCCGATGGTCGTCCGACTATGCCAGCGCGGTAGCGGTGCTCGCGCCGGAGCCGAGCGCCTTCGTGCCGATGACCATCGCCGCTGTCCCAGGGGCACATTGTACGGGCGTCGGCTTTCCCAGACGCTGAACAGCTACGGTCGTAAACCGAACATTTCCAGCGTCAAATTGCGGAACTCGACGCGGCTACCATGGCACTGCAGTGACACAAATCCAACAAGCGGCTTTGCTTTGATTTCCTCGACCGTTGACTGATCGATGTCTTGCACTTGCTGGCCATTTAACCGGACGCGAATGATGGGGCCAAGACACTCGATCTCGACCTCATTCCACTCTCCAGCAGGCTTGGCGGCACTTACCGTGGGAGCGACGTAGCGATAGAGCGACATCGTCGATTTCGTGGTCGGCGGTTTTCCATGGTCATCGAGAAGCTGCAACTCATAGCCAGCGAACGAGGGACGAGTCTTCGCTGGACCGGTGAAGGGCACACTCCGGATGCCGATGCCACTATTCCCTTTGGCTGCCAGGCGATATTCGAGCGACAATCGAAAATCAGATAGCTTGCGATCGAAGCGG